>NZ_JAJCXD010000072.1:0-43940 GCF_021056305.1 Actinokineospora sp. PR83 | reverse complement strand
CGTCGACCAGCCGGTCGGCCGCACCCGGCAGGCGCTGCGGCGGGTGCAGGCCCGCTACACCGAGGCGGGCAGCGGCATCGACCTGCGCCGGGTCGGGGCGGGGTGGCGGTTGTTCACCCGCGACCGGTTCGCCCCGGTGGTGGAGAAGCTGCTGCTCGACGGGCAGCGGGCCAAGCTGACCAGGGCCGCCCTGGAGACCCTGGCGGTCATCGCCTACCGCCAGCCGGTGTCCCGGGCGCGGGTCGCGGCGGTGCGCGGTGTGAACGTCGACGGCGTCATCCGTACCCTCGTGGTGCGCGGCCTCATCGAGGAGAGCGGGACCGACTCGGAAACGGGTGGGATCCTGTACGTGACTACCGAGTTGTTCCTGGAGCGGTTGGGCCTGTCCTCGTTGGAGGACCTCCCCCCGATCGCCCCTCTGTTGCCGGAAGTGGAAGCGATCGACGATGTCTCCTAGGTCCCAGCCCAACCCCGCCGCCGACGGCGTGCGCCTGCAGAAGGTCCTCTCCGGTGCGGGGGTGGCCTCGCGCCGCGCCGCCGAAGACCTCATCGACCAGGGCCGGGTGAGCGTCGACGGCGAGGTCGTCCGCGAGCAGGGCAAGCGCGTGGACCCGGACAACGTGGTCATCCACGTCGACGGCGTCCGGGTCATCGTCCGCGAGGACCGCGTGTACCTGGCCCTGAACAAGCCCCGCGGCGTCCACAGCACCATGGACGACGACCGCGGGCGCCCCTGCGTCGGCGACTACCTGCGCGAGCGCGAGGACAAGCTCTTCCACGTCGGCCGCCTCGACGCCGAGACCGAGGGCCTGCTGCTGCTCACCAACGACGGCGACTTGGCCCACCGGCTCATGCACCCGTCGTTCGAGGTCGCCAAGACCTACCTGGCCGAGGTGCCCGGCCCGGTCGCCAGGGACATCGGCAAGCGCTTGCGCGACGGGGTGACCCTGGAGGACGGGCCCGCCAGGGTCGACTCGTTCCGCATGGTCGACAACTACGCGGGCAAGGCGCTGGTGGAGGTCGTGCTGCACGAGGGTCGCAAGCACATCGTCCGCAGGCTCCTGGAGGAGGTCGGCCACCCCGTCCTCAAGCTGGTCCGCACCCAGATCGGCGACGTCCGCCTCGGCAACCAGCGCCCCGGCTCCCTGCGCGCCCTGAGCCGCCCCGAGGTCGGTTCCCTCTTCGCCGCCGTGGACCTCTGACCGGCGCTCACCGCCGGTTTCCGAAAGTAGGGCTGTGCCCGCACGGTCCTGTCTCGTGGGATGTGACGCCAGGCGATGGGCAGTCCGAACTCATCCGGACCCCAGCCCCGGTTCACCGCCAGGGGGTGGCCCACCCACCTGGCGACCCACGAAGCGAACGCAGCGGCCGTGAAGGCGCAGAAAGTGGCCTTCTGCATCGTGTTCGGGTGCTGCGGATGTCCTGCTGGGTGATGATCGTCGTCGCTGTCGCCCAGCGTTCCAGGATGGTTCGATGTCCATGGGGGAGCTGACCGCAGCGCTGCACGCGGTGTTGGCGAAACTGACGGCGGTACGGGAGTGCCTCGGTGGAAGGCGAAGGCCCGGGGCACGGTGCGCCGTCATCGGGTGCGCCACAGACCCCGGCGCCGGAGGGACCGCGTCCGACCCCGGCACAACTGCGCTCGATCCCGGGTTCCGCGTCGCCCGCACCGGGGGTGGAGAACAAGCACGGCGACCGCTACCCGGTGGCAGCGCTGCCCTGCTGCGACGACCTCCCGCCACGGGTGCGCCGGGGCACGGGCAACGTCGCGATCGTGGGTCATGTGGAGATCGACGGCCGCGGCTTCGGCACGCTCACCGCGCACCGGTCGGACGGGTGGGCGGTGGAGATGGACCGTTGCGTTCCCACTACCGGCACCAAGAGCACGTGGTCGGACTACTTCCTCGCGGGTCTCGATGAAACCAGTATCCCCCCGCACGCCGAAGTGCCGGTCGAAACCGTCTATGCCGCTGTAGCGGAATTCCTGGTCACCGGACAGCGGCCGACGTGTGTCGAATGGTAGGAGGCGGTATCGCTGCTGTCCCGATTCGAGTGACGCTGTGGCGAAAGGCCCGCTTGGTTGAACGCAGGTGCCTTGGCCACCCGGCGCTCACCGCCGGGTCATCAGGAACCCGTGCTCCACCAGGTAGTCCAGCCCGAACTCCGTCATGAGCCGGTGCTCGGGGCGGGGTTCGGCGTGGGCGTGGTCGATGGAGAACGCCTCGGCGAAGTGGCCGTGGACCTGGTCGGCGCCCACGCTGAACGGGGGTTCCGGCGCGGTGGGGCGGTATTCCAGCGTGGTGAGGAAGTACCGGGTCCCGGGGGCGCACAGCGAGGTCAGGTGCGCGGCGTACCGGTCGCGCGGGGCGTCCGTGAGGGCGGTGAGGGCGGCCCGGTCGTGGACCAGGTCGACCGGGCCGAGGTCCGCCGCGCCCAGGTCGAGCAGGTCGCGGCACCACACGGTCACGTTGCCCGCCCGGTGCACGCCGTCGGTGACCGCCGGGGTGAGGCCCGCGGAGTCGAAGACCTCGGCGACCGCGCGGGGTGTGGACGCGACGCCGATGACCTCCGCGGCGTGCTCGGCGAGGTAGAGCAGGTCCGCCGACCCGCCGCGCAGCGGGACCAGGACCCGGGCGCCGGACAGGTCGGTCGACGCGGCCAGTTCGGCCACCCAGGGGTGCACGGCGGCGGGGGTCGTGCCCGGGTCCCGCGAGTCCTGCCGGAAGGTCGACTCCATCGAGTGACCGTATGCCGTCGATCTTCGTGGGCCAATCGACCGACCGGGTGAGCACGTGAAGGTGGCTCAGGTTCCGGCCGGGGAGCCCACCTTGCGCTGCACGGCCCTGGCCACCGGCTCGACCACGCGGGCCGCGACCGGGCCCAAGATCGCCATCAGCAGCACGTAGGCCGTGGCCAGCGCCGCGAGCTGCTCGTCCACGGCCCCCGCCGCGACCGCCAGGCCCGCGATGACGATGGAGAACTCGCCGCGGGCCACCAGCGCCGCCCCGGCGCGGGCCCGGCCCATCCTGGCGATGCCCTGGCGCTTGGCGGCGTACCAGCCGGTGACGAGCTTGGTGAGCGTGGTCAGCACCGCCAGCCCGACCGCGTAGGCGAGCACCGGGGGGATCGACCGGGGGTCGGTGTTGAGGCCGAACACCACGAAGAAGATCGCCGCGAACAGGTCGCGCAGCGGCTCCAGCAGCTTGGTGGCGTTCTCGGCGGTCGAGCCGGAGATGGCGATGCCCAGCAGGAAGGCGCCCACCGCGGCGGAGACCTGCAACTGCGAGGCGACGCCCGCCACCAGCAGGGCCGCGCCGAGCACCCGGAGCAGGAAGACCTCCGGCTCGGGGCTGTCGACCACCATCGACACGTACTTGCCGAAGCGCAGCGCGATGACCAGCACGACGGTGATCACCACGAGCGAGATGCCGACGGCGGTGAACCCGCCCAGCAGCGTCGTCCCGGCCAGGACCGCGGTGAGGATCGGCAGGTAGAGGGCCATCGCCAGGTCCTCGAACACCAGGATCGACAGCACCACCGGGGTCTCCCGGTTGCCGAGCCTGCCCAGGTCGCCGAGGACCTTGGCGACGATGCCGGAGGAGGAGATGTAGGTGACCCCGGCCATGGCCAGCGCGCCGACCGGGCCCCAGCCCAGCAGGAACGCCACGACCGCGCCGGGGGCGGCGTTGAGCACCAGGTCGACGATCCCGGCCAGCCAGGAGCGGCGCAGGCCGGTGACCAGCTCGGCGGCGGAGTACTCCAGGCCCAGCAGCAACAGCAGGAGAACCACGCCGATCTCACCCGCGAGTTCGGTGAACCCCTCGATGCCCTCCAGCGGGACCAGCCCACCCGCGCCGAAGGCGAGGCCGCCGACCAGGTAGAGCGGGATGGGTGAGATGCCGATCTTCCAGGCGAGCCTGCCCAGGATGCCCAGGCCGAAGAAGACCGCTCCCAGCTCGATCAGGGAGATGGCGGTGTTGTGCAAGTTCTCGGGTTCTTCCTCGTGCTCAGCCGTTTTCGAGGACGTCGACGGCCTTGGCCAACCCCTCCGCGGTGCCGACGGTGATCAGCAGGTCGCTGCCGCGGAACACGAAGTCCGGCCGCGGCGAGGGGTGCACGGTGCCCGCCCGCACCACCGCGACGACGGAGACCGCCGTGCGGGTGCGCAGCGCCGTGTCGCCCAGGGTGCGGCCGTCGTACGGGGAGTTCGGGGCCAGCGGGAGCTGCCGGGTGCTCACCCCGGCGACCTCCCGGTTCTGCTCCTCCAGCAGCGCGACGAGCTGCGGGGCGCCGAGCAGGTTCGCCAGCGCGCCGGACTCCTCGACGGTCAGCGGGATCGACGCCACGCACGAGTCCGGGTCGTCGTGCTTGGACACGATCAGGTCGAAGTGACCGTCCCGGTAGGTGATCACCCCGATCCGGCGGCCGGAACGCGCGACGAAGTCCTGGCGTGTGCCTATCCCGGGCAGCGGGGTCACCTCGACGTTCACCACACCACGGTAACAAGCCCGGCGCCCGATTCGTTCCCCCTGTTCACCGGGGCCCCGCTCAGCCCCGGACGGTCGCGCCCTCGAACAGCTCCGCCAGCCGGGGCAGCCGCACCGGCCCGCCGGGCGGGACCGGGCCGGTCGACTCGGCCACGCCGAGCCTGGCCAGCTCCTCGGCCAGGGCGCAGTCGCGGCCGGTGGACTCGTCGAACGCCTCGTGCGCGGCGAAGTCGAGGCTCTCCCACTCCGGCCAGTCCTGCGCCGACCACTCGCGCATCGGCCGGGCGGCGAGCGCGCGCACCTGCTCCACCCCGGCCAGCCCGTCCGGGTCGGCCACGACCGCGTCGAAGGTCTCCCGGCCCAGGGTGAGCAGCCACAGCCGGAACGACCGGAACGAGTACTCCGAGCAGGACCCGGCGTGGATGAGGTGGGCGGCGGCGAGCAGCTCCGGGGTGTCGGCGCGGGCGCGCACCGCGGCCAGCCGCACCGCGAAGTCCACCACCTGGGCGAGCGGGAGCCTGGTCAGCTCCTCGGTCAGCCACTCGGCGTGCTCGTCGCGGTCCCCGGGCTGCTCCACCGCCCGACCGATCAGCTGCCAGAACGCCTCGTCCGTCATGGCCCGATCATGGCAGCCGGGACCGACACTCCACGACTCGTGCACACGTGTGAGGCTGTTGGCACCGCACCCGATGGAAGCGAGGACGACCGTGGCGCACGACGCGACGTTGACCTACACCTCCTACCTGGCCCTCGACGAGGTCCTCGGCGCCCAGCGCCCGCGCTCCGACGAGCACGACGAGCCGCTGTTCATCACGATCCACCAGGTCTACGAGCTGTGGTTCAAGCAGATGCTGCACGAGCTGGGACACCTGCAGGACGTGCTGGCCAAGGGCGACACCGCGCACGCGACCAGGACGCTGCGCCGGGTGCTGTCGGTGTTCAAGGTGATCGTGGCCCAGGTCGACGTGCTGGAGACGATGACGCCGAGGCAGTTCACCAGCTTCCGGACCAGGCTCGACGCCTCCAGCGGCTTCCAGTCGGCCCAGTTCCGGGAGCTGGAGGCGGTCCTGGGCCGCCGCGACCCCCGGGTCCTGGCGCACCACTCCGAGTCCCCGGCCCTGGTCGCGGCGATGTCGCGGCCCTCGGTGTTCGACTCGTTCCTGGCCTACCTCGCGGTGCACGGCTACTCCGTCCCGGCGGCTCTGCTCGACCGGGATTTCACCCGTTCGTGGGAAGAGTCGGCGGAGTTGCAGGAGGTGCTGCTGCGCGTCTACGCCGACGACAGCGGCCCGTCGACCGTGGCGGAGTACCTGGTCGACCTGGACGAGGGCCTCCAGGAGTGGCGGTACCGGCACGTGAAGATGGTCGAGCGCACCATCGGCACCAAGGCGGGCACCGGCGGCTCACCCGGCGCCGCCTACCTGCGCGGCACCCTGTTCACCCCGGTCTTCCCCGACCTGTGGGCCGTGCGGAGCGAGCTGTGACGGCCGATCGGGGAACGCCGCGCCCGGAGGACCTGGCCCCGCACTACGCCCGCTTCCGGGTGGCCGAGCGGCTGCTGCTGACCGGCCACTCGCACCAGGCGTGGCCGGACGTGGCCCTGGACGGGCAGGTCGAGGCGTTCGCCGACGCCGCCGAGCAGGTCGACGGCAAGTGGTCCCGAGCCTTCGCCAAGGCCGACCGCCTCCGCGACCACTACGCCACCCTGGTCGGCGGCGGCGAGGTCGCCCTCGGCACCAACACCCACGAACTGGTGCTGCGGTTCCTCTCCGCCCTGCCGCTGCGCACCCGCCCCCGCGTGGTCACCACCGACGGCGAGTTCCACACCCTGCGCCGCCAACTGGGCCGCCTCGGCGAGGGCCTGATCGAGGTGGTCCGCGTCCCCGCGCACCCGGTGACCGACCTGCCCGAGCGCCTGGCGTCCGAAGTGGACGACCGGACCGCGGCGGTGCTGGTCTCCGCCGTCCTGTTCGAGACCGCGCACGTGGTGCCCGGCCTGGACTCCCTCGCCGCCGCCTGCGCCCGCACCGGCGCGGAACTCCTCGTCGACGCCTACCACGCCCTGGGCGCCCTCCCCTTCGACGCCACCGGCCTCGAAGCGGCGTGGGTGGTCGGCGGCGGCTACAAGTACCTCCAGCTCGGCGAGGGCAACTGCTTCCTCCGCCTGCCCCCGCACGCCGACACCCTCCGCCCGGTGATCACGGGCTGGTACGCCGAGTTCGACGCCCTGGCCGACGAGCGGAACCCGGACCTGGTCCCCTACGGCACCGGCGCGGCCAGGTTCGCGGGCGCCACCTACGACCCGGTCAGCCACTACCGCGCCTGCGCCGTCCTGGACTTCTCCGACAGCCAGGGGCTCACCCCGGAGGTCCTGCGCGCGGTCTCGTTGCGCCAGAACACGATCCTCGCCGAGGAGTTCGACGCCATGGACCTCCCCGAGCACCTGATCACCCGCGACCGCACGGCCCCGCGCACGGCTTTCGGGGGCTTCCTGTCCCTGCGCACCCCCGACGCCGCCCACCTGCACACCGCCCTGGCCGGAGCCGGGGTCGCCACCGACAGCCGGGGCGACCACCTCCGCTTCGGCCCCGCCCCCTACCTCCGCGACGACCAGCTCCGCGCGGCCATGGCCGCGCTGGGAGAACTGGTGCGGTAGGAGCGGTCTAACGCGCGGGCGCCGGTTCCGGACGCGCAGCGGCGAGCTTGCCGGGCAGCAGTGGTGAGCCAGCCAGGATCACCACGTGCACCGCCACGACCCACCAGAGCGCGCTGTGCACGCCCCACCCCTGAGCCAGCACCGACACCGCTGCGATCCCCAGCGACGCACCTAGCTGGTTGAGGATGAACAGCGCGGAACTGCCCTGCGCGACCGACTCCGGGGGCAGCGTCCGGTACATCGCCCCCATGCTCGACGCCCCCACCGTCCCCAACCCCGCCCCCATCACGAAAGTCAGCGCGGCGGAAGCCAGGAGCCCGTTCCCGGACAGGGCCAGCCCCAACGCCGCCACAGCGGCGACCACCGCCCCGCCGAAAGCGAGCCGCCGCGCCCCCAGGGTGTCGCTGAACCGCCCGGCCACCGGCATCGCCAGCGCCGACCCCACGCCGAACGGCGCGACGGCCAACCCGGCGGCCAGCACGCCCTGCCCGCCGAGCACCTGGTGGTGCAGCGGCAGCGCGAACAGGATCGAGAACATGCACGCCCCCATCGCCGACATGACCAGCACGGTGGCGGCGAACCGCCCGTTGCGGAACAGGCGCGGGTCCAGCAGCGGCGCCGTCCGCCTGGTGCGCAGCGCGTGCACGCCGTAGGCGAGCAGCAGCGCCGCGCCGAGGAGCCCGACCAGCGGTGTGCCGCCGTGCTCCACCCGGGACAGGCCGAAGACGATCATCCCGAAACCGGGGGAGAGCAGGGCGAGCCCGACCACGTCGAGCCGCGCGGGGTGCTCCGGCGGGGGTGGGTCGGCGGGGACGAGCCGGGCCGAGCACACCAGTGCCAGCAGGCCGATCGGCAGGTTGACGAAGAACATCCACCGCCAGTCGAGGGTCTGGATGATCACCCCGCCGAGGACCGGGCCCAGCACCGGCCCGAGTGAGAGCACGATGCCCATCACCCCCATGACCCGCCCGGCCCTGGCCGGTCCGGCCGCACGGGCGAGCAGGGTCAGCATGATCGGCTCCAAGGTGCCGCCGCCGAGTCCCTGCACGACCCGGGAGGCGATCAGGCTGCCGATGTCCCAGGCGGCCCCGGCCGCAACCGAGCCGAGCAGGAACAGGGCGAGGCCGCACAGCCACAGCCGCTTGGTGCCGAACCGCTCGCCCGCCCACGCAGTCAGCGGGATCGCCACCGTGACGGCCAGCAGGTAGGCGGTCGACACCCAGCCGACCGAGGCCAGGCCGACGTCGAACCGCTCGGCCAGGGTGTCGGCGCCGACGGCGACGATGGTGCCGTCGAGCAGCCCCATCACCCCGCCGAGCAGGAGCACGGCGATCAGCCTGCGGAGGGTGGGGTCAAAACCGGTGGTCATGCTCCGCTCCGATCTGAAATGAACTGGTCAGTTCAATCTAGTGATCGAATCGGTAGAGATGCAACCGCTCCGGATTGTGAAATGAACTGATCAGTTCAGTTTGACGGATGGGTGGGTAGACTGGCTGCCGTGACCGCAGCCCGCACCGCCGACCCCGCCCGCCCGGCGTCGCGCGGGCGCATCGACAAGCGCGAATCCATCCTCGGCGCCGCGTTCACCGTCTTCGCCCGCGAGGGCTACGCGGCGGCGAGCGTGGACGCCATCGCCGCCGAAGCGGGGGTGGCCAAGCCCACCGTCTACAACCACTTCGGTGACAAGGAGGGCCTCTTCCGCGCGGTCGTCGTCGCCGAGGCCGAGCGCGCGGTGGTCAAGAACCTGGCCGTGGTCCACCGCCTCCAGGACACCGGCGACGACATCCGGCCCCTGCTGGTGGACGTGGGCTCCCGGTTGGTCGAGTGCTACAGCGACGACCGCTCCTGGGCGCTGCGCAGGCTGCTCTACGCCGAGGTCACCAAGTTCCCCGACCTGTTCGACGTGGTGCGCGCGGGCGCCGCCGACCAGGTGGCCGAGGCCCTGGCCGACCGGCTGGCCCGGCTGTCGCTGGCGGGCAGGCTGCGCAGGCTGGACCCGGTCGCCGCCGCGGAGCAGTTCGCCGCCCTGCTGACCGGTCCGATGGAGGCGCGCTCCCGCATGGGCACCAAGGCCCTCGGCGAAGCCGAGTACCGGGCGGTGGCCGAGGCCGCCGTCGACACCTTCCTCGCGGCCTTCGGCGCGCAGCGGGCGTGAGCGGCCACCCGGCGCGGGCACCGCACCGGGCTTAACCTCGGCCCGTGGCCGAGAAGAAGACCGAGATCCCCGACTCGGGCGAGAGCACCCTGACCGTCGTCCTCGCGGGATCGGTGAACCTCGCCATCGCCGTGCTCAAGCTGATCGCCGGGCTGATCACCGGGTCGGCGGCGATGCTCTCCGAGGCGGCGCACTCGGTGGCCGACACCTTCACCGAGATCCTGCTGCTCACCGCGCTCAAGGCGTCCACCAAGCCCGCCGACCGGGAGCACCCGTTCGGCTACGGCAAGGCGCGCTACTTCTGGTCGCTGCTCGCCGCGGTGTCCATCTTCACCTCGGGCGCCGTCTTCGCCCTGTACGAGGGGTTCTCGACGATCTTCGGCGAACCCGAGGAGCAGACCTCGCCGCTGGTGGCCTACATCGTGCTGGCGATCGCCTTCCTGCTGGAGGGCACCTCGTGGTTGCAGGCGCTGCGGCAGGTCCGCGGCGAGGCCAGGGCCACCGGCCGCTCGTTCGGCGACGAACTGCGCCACAGCGACGACCCGACGTCCAAGACGGTGCTCTACGAGGACTCCGCCGCGCTCATCGGCCTGCTGCTGGCCTTCGCCGGGGTCGGCCTGCACCAGCTCACCGGGTCCTCGGTCTGGGACGGCGTCGCCTCGGTGGCCATCGGCGTCCTGCTCGCCGGGGTGGCCTTCCTGCTCGGCCGCACCAACGCGGGGCTGCTCATCGGCAGGCAGGCGGACCCGAGCCTGGTGTTCGCCATCCGGGACGCGTTCAACTCCACCCCCGAGGTGGACGCGGTGGTGGACCTGCAGACCATGCTGATCGGCACCGACCGGGTGCTCGTCTGCGCCAGGGTCGACTTCGACGACGCCATCACCGCGGGCGAATTGGAGCGGGTCTGCGTGCGGATGGCGACCGACCTGCAGGCGGCGCAGCCCGACGTGGCGGAGGTCTTCATCGAGCCGGTGCCGCGCTCGGACGAGGAGCTGCGCGCCGCCGTGCTCGCCCGCTACGGCCGGGGCAGCCGACCCGCGCAGGTCTCCGCGGAGCAGGCCGCCGGGGCGCGCGCCTCAGGCGAGGAACCGACCGGCTGACCACGCCCGGTCGCCCGGCGCCTCGATCCGCTCGACCCGCCTGCCGTCCACGTAGGACTCGTCGACGACCAGCAGCCCGGTGCCCGCGGCCTCGGTCCAGGCCCGCGTCGGCCCGACGCCCCACGGGTACCAGGGCACCAGGTCGTCGATCACCACGTGCCCGCCGGGGCGGGTCACCGCGCGGGCGTTGCGCAGGTCGGCGGCGGCCACCTCGTAGTCGTGCCCGCCGTCGACGAAGATCAGGTCGGCCCGCTCGGGGCGGTCGGCGGCGAACGCGGTCACCGTGCTCAGCGAGTCGCCCAGGACCAGCTCGTGGCGGCCCGGGTAGCGCTCGTCGACGAACTGCTTGGCCAGCAGCACGCTCGGCCGGTCGTCCAGCTCGAAGGAGACGACCCGGGTGTCCGGACCGCTCTCCAGGAACGCGATGGCCGAGAAGCCGAGGTTGAAGCCGATCTCGAAGACCAGCCCGGCCCGGTGCCGGGTCGCCAGGTCGCGCAGGTAGGTCGCCTCGGCGACGCTGGCGCCGCCCTCGCTCATGTCCGCCCCGCCGTCGCGGACGTGGTGGTACACCCGCCACATCAGGTCCGACAGCGCCGCGCTTTCCTCGATGAGGTCCATGGCCACGTCTTCCGGGAGGTGAGAACGCCTGGGGGAGGTGATTGTCGCTGGCTGACGTTGCGATCGGGTGAAGCCGAACGCGCACCGTGACAAATTGTCATCCGAACGGGTATTACTGAGTACCGGTTTGCGTCGGGGCGCAGGTTACACAGTGGCGCAGGTCACTGTGAGCGGTGGGTTCGTCACCGACCGGCGCGAGCGGGTGGCACGATCGAACCGTGTCGATCTCTACACCGAATCGTGAGACTCCCGTGTCAGCAGAGCAGACCGTGCGCTTCTCGCCCATCCCCCGGGCCACGAAGCCGACCCTCGCACCCCCCGCGGCGACCCATCCGCGCAAGTCGCTGCTCAAGCGGATCGCCCGCCGCATCGTCGGGCAGGGCCTGCTCACCAAGCGCTAGGCCCCGGGGTTTTCGCTGGTGTGCCCGGCTGGGTGGATGTGCTTGGCCGGGGCCCCTACGGCGATCATGTGGCCCAGCGTGACAGGGTGGGGCTGAAGGGATGCCCCACCGCCAGGACAGGCTTGCACATGATCGCCACCCCCGACCAAACACATCCACCCACCCGGGCAGGGGCATAGCCAGGCCGGCGGTTGCGAGGGTGGCTGGTTGTCGAGCACATCCACTCACCCGGGCACGTCCATAGCCGGGCCTGCGGTTTCGGGGGTGGCTGGTTGTCGCTGCGCCGGTGAGGTTTTGGGTGGCTGGTAGCCGGGCAGGCGGTTCGCGGGGGAGCCGGCTTCGGGGACAGGCCCTGGGTCGGTGGTGCCCGGCGGGCGGGCGGGCACCACCGCACCTCATCCGCGCCAGGCCGCGACCTGGGCGCCGAGCAGGCGGTCCAGGTCACCGGCGAGCAGGTTGTAGTCACCGACGTGCAGGCCGAACGAGGTCGCCCCGCTCCGCGGCGGCGCCACCTTCGGGCTCGCGTCCACCTGCATCCAGGAGCGGTTCGCCGCCTCGTCCCCGGTGAAGCGGCAGCCACCCCGCCCGTCGCCGGGGTAGTGGGCGAAGCCGGTCGTGAGGTTCGGCACCGGGACACCGGTCAGGATCAGCGACAGCGGTCCGGCGTGGGCGAACGGGTTGCCCTTGAGCAGCGTCCTGGTCGGCAGGTACGGGTCGATCGGCGTGGTCGCGTCGGTGGGGGCGCCCGCCAGCAGGGCGGCCGGGTTCACGCACAGCGACTTCACCCCCGGCGCCAGGTTGCCCGCGAACATGGCCCCCGGCGACTGGCCCGGCTCAACCGCGAACGCGGAGTACCCGACCAGGCAGCCCCGCTCGGTCGTGCTCGCGCACGGCCGCAGCGTCCGGAAGGACGCCCCGGGGTTGTCCTGGTCGCCCGCGGACACCGGCACCTGCACGGACCCGCCGAGCAGGTACGCGCTGATCAGCCGATCCCGCTCCGGCGTCGGCCCGTCGAACTTGGCCTTGATCAGGTCGGTCAGCACGAAGGTGCCCTGCGAGTGCCCGAGCAGCACCACCCCGCGCCGCTCACCGGTCGCCGGGTCGATGTTGTCGTGCGCCCAGTAGTCCTCGAAGGCCGTGCGCACGTCCAGCGCGGCGCGCTCGCGGTCCGGCCCGGTGACGCCGCCGAGCAGGCCCGCCAGGGGGATCTGCCGGTAGCTGGGCGCGAACACCCGGCAGTGGTGGGTGAACCGGGCGACCTGCGCCAGCGTCACCGCGGTGCCCTCCTCGCGGCGCTCCGGCGGGATGTTCCCGGTCTGCACCAGCGGGTTCGGCAGCGCGTCGACGGTGGGGTAGACGTAGAAGCAGTCGACCGGCTTCGGCCCGCCCGGCGCGAACGGCTCGACGCCGACCGGCTCGTCGTCGGCGGACATCGTGCTCGCGTCGAGGTTGACCGCTCTGCCGTTCGGGTAGTGCGGCGCCTTGTCCTGCGTGCCGTCGAGCGCCTGGCCGCACAGGTTGTCGGTCAGGCCGGGCTTGCACAGCCACACCGTGCGGGCCAGCGGCTCGGCCGCGCTCGCGGTGCCCGGTTCGGCCACCACGACGGCCGCGGTGGTGGCCGCGGCCAGCACCGCCGCCGCGGCCAGGGTCACTCGGATCCGCACTGGGGAACTCCTCGCTCGAAGATCAGGGGCTCAGATGTTGGGGACCATGCCGTCGTCGTACATCTGCTTCCAGAACCCGCACCGGTGGTCGGCGCCGAACGAGGCCGCCGGTCCGACGAAGGTGGGGCTCAGCCGCTGCACCACGTCGCGGCCCGGGGTGACCGGGGCCCACGGGGCGGGCCCGGTCGGCACGCCGGTCCTGGCGAAGGACGTCCAGTAGGACATCATCGCGGTGGAGAGCCACCGCTGCTCCGGGGTGAAGAACGGCGGCAGCTTCGTGCCCACCGAGCGGCCGAACACGTACGGCAGCTCCGCGGCGTGCGAGGAACCCGACGGCAGGTAGAACGGCAGGTCCGGGGGCAGCGCGGCGGGGTCGTCGAACTCGTAGGCGTAGACCGGGGCGTGCCGGGCCAGGGCCTGGTTGGAGTACTGCGCCGAGCAGGCGAACACCGCGTCGGTCAGCGCCCCGCTGATCGCATCCGGGGGGCTGGGGAAGCCGCCGAGCGGGTACTGCGCGGCGATCCGCTCGACGAAGCCGCCGCCGAAGCGCTCGCTGAGCCGGGTCGGGTAGTTCACCGCGGTCACCGTCGTACCGGCCAGCGCCTTGATCGCCACGAACAGCGACGCCTCCTCCCGGTTCGTGCCCTGGAGCAGGGGAACCCGGTTGACCCGCCCGGTCTCGAACGCGTCCTGGACCGCCATCGGCACGATGCCGCCGCCCACCGGCGGGGTCCAGCGCAGGTTGATGTCGCTGAGGCTGATCCCGGCCCCGGCGAGCAGCTCGCCGGTGGACTTGCCGCGCAGGCACGCATCGGTCGTGCTCTGCGGGCAGCCGACGCCGCGGGCGAAGCCCTCGCCGAGGCTCTCGGCCTGCGCCACGGTGGGGGCGGGCACCGCGCAGCCGCTCTCGGCGATGCCGCGGGCGAACAGCCCGGCCGCCTGCGGGGAGGCGATCTGCGAGCACACGCTGCCGCCGCCCGCCGACTCGCCGAAGATCGTGACGTTGGCCGGGTCCCCGCCGAACGCGGCGATGTTGCGCTGCACCCACCGCAGCGCCGCCTGCTGGTCCATCAGCCCGAACTGGCCGTCGCCGTCGAGCGCCGGGTGGGCGAGGAAGCCGAAGGGCCCCATCCGGTAGTTGATCGTCACGACGACGACGTCACCGAACCCGGCCAGCTCCGAGGTCTCGTACTCGCTGCCGGACCCGATGACGTACGCGCCGCCGTGGATCCACACCATCACCGGTTTGCCCGCCGCGCCGCCGCGGGGCACGTGCACGTCGAGGTACAGGCAGTCCTCGGTGGTGACCCTGGTGAAATCGATGCCGTAGGTCTGCGCGCACTTGTTCCCGGATTTCTCCGCGTCGCGCACCCCGAACCACCCGGCCGCCGGTTGCGGCGCCCGCCAGCGCAGCGGCCCCACCGGCGGCGCGGCGAACGGGATGCCGCGGAACGCGTCCACCCCGTCGGCAGACCGGCCGAGCAACAGGCCGCCGTCCACCCGCACCAGCGGGAACCCGATCGCCTGCGCGGGCACCGCGGCCAGGACCGCCGCCCCCACCAGCGCCGCCACCACGGCGGCGCACACCACCCGCCACACCCGTCGGACCCGAACCATCGACTGACCTCTTCCCGCCCGGAAAACGTCGCTGTTCCCGCCGCTCAATCGACGGTAATGGCGATGTGGGGGCGCGGCAAGAATCAATAGTTGTCACCCGGGGAAAGGCCATTCCGGGACAAATGGTGGGTGGGTACCGGTTCGCCCGGTGGCGGGTGGGTGGCCCGCGAGCAGGACCCGGTCGCACCCCGCGCGGGGTGCGCTGATTAATCTCCGCATCCGCCGATCCGGACCTGCCGCGATCGGTCCGGCACGGGCAGAGGAGCGGAAGACGGTGGCGGTTTTACCGGGCACGGCGCAGCAGCGGTACCAGGGCATCGGCTCCCTGATCGTCTCGGCGCGGCGGTTGGGGGAGTACCGGGAGATGTTCGCGCTCTCCGACGCGGACCTGCTCGGCGGTCCGGTCCTCGACGTGGCGGGCGGCGCGTCGAGCTTCCTGGCCGACCTGGTCGCCCTGGGCGGCACCGGGTGCGCGGTCGACCCGCACTACCACCGGCCCGCCGCTGAGCTGACCGCCGCCGCCGACCGGGGCGCCGCGCTGGCCCGCACGGCGATCACCACCTGGCCGGAGCTCTACGCCGAGCACGTCGCCGACGCGCCGGTGGCCCACCTCGCCGAGTGGCAGCACAACCTGCGCCGCTTCGAGGCCCACTACCGGCCCGACTCCGCGCACTACCGCGCGGCCTCCCTGCCCGTCCTGCCGTTCGCCGACGGGGAGTTCCGCATCGCCCTGTCGAGCCACCTGCTGTTCTCCTACCCCGACGACTTCGGCCACGACCTGCTGCTCGCCTCGATCGCCGAGATGGTCCGCGTGAGCGCCCTGGAGGCCAGGGTCTACCCGCTGGTCGACACCATGGGCAGGCCGTACCCGGAGCTGGACCGGCTCCGCGCCGACCTCGCCGAGCGCGGCGTCGACACCGAGTTGCGGCCGGTGCCGTTCCGGCTGTTCAAGTCCGGCACCCACGCGTTCGTCGCCCGCCGCGCAGCCTGAACGGGCAGTGGAACTGGGAAAGAGCTGTTTATTTCCCACCGCTGAGCAGCCCTTATCGCAGCGCGTCCACCGGTGTTACGTTCCGTGTGCACCCGGCGACCGGCCGGGCCGGGGAGGGGTTGTGGCGGCCGAGTTCGGGCGGGCGTTGCGGGCGCACCGGCGGCGGGCCCGGTTGACCCAGGCGCAGGTGGGGCAGCGGGTGGGCTACCACCACAGCCTGATCTCGAAGGTGGAGAGCGGTGCCAGGACCCCGCCGCGCGGGTTGGCGGTGGCGCTGGACGAGGTGCTGGGCACCGGCGGGGAACTGGCCGCACTGGACATCCAGGACAGTCCACAACAGACACTGCTGTCACTGTTGCCGGGGGCGGCGGCAGGCGGGGTGCCGATCCCGCTGCGCCGCTGGCCCGCCGTGCTCCCGGCGGCGGGGATCGGCTGCCCGGAGCACGGGGCGGTGGCCTGCCGGGTGCCCGCGGCCGGGAGCGCGCACGCGCTGCTGGCCCGGCTCGGGCGCGAGCGGCCGGGGCCGGACCTGGTGCACGTGCTCACCGCGCTGCTGCACGACTGCGCAGCCACCGACGCGCTGGCCCCGGTGGAGTGGGCGCTGCACCGGTTGGCCCCGGCCGATTCCCGGGCGCTGCTCACCCTCGCCGCCCACTACGCGCGGGTGGCGGGCAGGCTGCGCGCCGCCCGGGGGCAGGACGCGCTGGGCATGGCGTGGCTGGGGCAGGGGCTGACCTGGGCCGCCGCCGCGGGGGACGCGGGCGCGACCGCCCGGCTCCTCGGGGACGTGGCCGCGCTGACCCGGGTCGACGTCCCGGCCTGACCGGTCGCCGGAGGGCTTTTGCCGGATTCGCCGCTTTGCGCTGTGCCGTCAGGGGATTTGACGGTTCTTTGACGGATGCCGCCACCGCGTTGACCCGAACCGCACCGGGTGCGGATGCTCGCAGGGCCCGGGTCGAGGCGTGTCCCCCGCTCGACCCGGGCGTGCAACCCTGCCACGAGGAGCATCGATGACACGCAGAACGGTGACGGCCGGGCTCGCCCTGGCCGTCCTCGCGGGTTCCGCGGTGGGCACCCCCGCCTCCGCCGTCCCGGTCGTCCCCGTCGTCCCGGACGCGCAGACCCGGGCCCTGGGCGCGGCCGACCGGGCCGCCGCGACCGCGCTCGGCGCGGGTCCGGACGAGGTCTACCGGCGGGGCCTGGTCACCCCGTGGGTGGACGGCCTCTACTCCGTCGCCTACGAGCGCACCTACCGCGGCCTGCCGGTCGTCGGCGGTGACGCGACCATGCTGACCGACGGCACCGGGTCGGTGCGCGCCAGCGCCAAGGCCAGCGGTGCCACGGTGCGGATCGGTACCACGCCGGAGGTCACCGGCGAGGCCGCCGAGGCCACCGCCCGGCGCGAACTGGCCAGGGTCGACGCGGTCGAGTCCCGGTCGCTGGTGGTCAAGCTGACCGGTGACACCCCGAAGCTGGCCTGGCAGACCGTGCTCGGCGGCGCCTCCGCCGAGGGCGAGAGCCACCTGACGGTCTGGGTCGACGCGGTCACCGGCACCGTGCTGGACCGGCACGACGACGTCGAGCACGGCACCGGCACCAGCCAGTGGAACGGCCCCAGCCCGCTGGCCATCACCACCAGCCAGTCCGGCGGCCGGTACCTGCTCAAGGACACCACCCGCCCGGGCCTGCAGTGCGCGGACTACAGCACCGGCCAGGTGTTCAGCAAGACCACCGACACCTGGGGCACCGGCAACGCCACCAGCAAGGAGACCGGCTGCGTCGACGTCATGTGGGCGGCGCAGAAGGAGTTCGACATGCTCAGGAACTGGTTGGGCCGCAACGGCCACACCGGTTCCGGCGGAAGCTGGCCCGCGCGCGTGGGCTACAACACCACCAACGCCTACTGGAACGGCTCCAGCGTCACCATCGGCCGCAACAGCGCGGGCCAGTGGATCGGCGCCATGGACGTCGTCGGCCACGAGTACGGCCACGGCCTCGACCAGTTCACCCCCGGCGGCGCCAACGGCGAGGCCGGGCTCGGGGAGGGCACCGGCGACATCTTCGGCGCGCTGACCGAGGCCTACGCCAACGAGCCCGCCCCGTACGACACCCCGGGCGACTACCTCGTCGGCGAGAAGGTCAACCTCACCGGCAACGGGCCGATCCGCAACATGTACAACCCGTCGCTGGTCAACAACCACCCCAACTGCTACTCCGCGTCGATCCCGAGCACCGAGGTGCACGCGGCGGCGGGCCCGCTGAACCACTGGTTCTACCTGCTGGCCGAGGGCTCGAACCCGGGCGGCGGCAAGCCGGTGAGCCCGACCTGCGACAGCAGCTCGGTGACCGGGGTCGGCATCCAGTCGGCTGGCAAGGTCTTCTACGGCGGGATGCTGCTCAAGACCAGCGGCATGACCTACAAGAGGTACCGCACCGCGACCCTCACCGCGGCGAAGAACCTCGACGCCACCTGCGCCCTCTACAACCGGACCAAGGCCGCGTGGAACGCCGTCAGCGTCCCCGCGCAGGCCGCCGACCCGACGTGCACGGCGTTCGCAGGCAACTCCACTGTGGACTCGATCGGCGCTGTCGACCCCTTCGGCGCGGTGGACGCCCCCGGCGGCGCCTCCGCGCAGGCCGCGCCGAACGTGGACGTGGCGAAGGTGCAGGCGCACCTGACCCAGTTCAACGCGCTGGCCACCCAGAACGGCGGCACCCGGCGCGCGGGCTCCGCGGGCTACACCGCCTCCGTCGCCTACCTCAAGGGCAAGCTCCAGGCGGCGGGCTTCACCGTCGCCGAGCAGACCTGCACCACCTGCAACCACCGCTCCAACAACCTGATCGCCGACTGGCCCGGCGGCGACGCGGGCCAGACGATCGTGTTCGGCGCGCACCTCGACAGCGTCTCGGCGGGCCCGGGCATCAACGACAACGCCTCCGGGTCCGCGGTGCTGCTGGAGAACGCCCTGCAACTGGCCGCGGCGAACCCGACCATGGCCAAGCACGTGCGGTTCGCCTGGTGGACCGACGAGGAGTCCGGCCTGCTCGGCTCGCGCTTCTACGTCAACTCGCTCACCTCGGCGCAGAAGTCGGCCATCAAGGCGTACTACAACTTCGACATGGTCGGGTCGAAGAACGGCGGCTACTTCATCAACAACATCTCCACCGCCGTCTCCGCCCCGATGAAGGCGTACTGGGACTCCCTGGGCCTGGCACCCGAGGAGAACGTGGAGGGCGCGGGCCGCTCGGACGACTACTCGTTCAAGAACGCGGGCATCCCCTCCTCCGGCTACGCCACCGGCGCCTCGGCGCGCAAGACCAGCGCCCAGGCCGCCAAGTGGGGCGGCACCGCCAACGCCCCGTACGACGCCTGCTACCACAGCGCGTGCGACACCACGGCGAACATCAATGCCACTGCCCTGGACCGCACCGCCGACGGCGTGGCGCACACGATCTGGGCGCAGGCGGTCTCCAGCGGCGGCGGCACCACCTGCACCCCGGCGGAGCTGGTCGTCAACGGCGGCTTCGAGTCCGGCACCACGCCGTGGACCCTCAGCACCGGGGTCCGCGACAGCTCCACCTCGCAGGCGCCGCGCACCGGCACCTGGAAGGCGTGGCTGAACGGGCGCGGCAGCGCGAACACCGAGAGCGCCGCGCAGACGGTGACCATCCCCGCCGGGTGCACCGGCGCGGTGCTGACCTACTGGGCGCACGTGGACACCGCCGAGACCGGCACCCGCGTGTACGACCGGCTCACCGTCACCGTGGGCGGCACCTCGGTGGCCACCCTGTCGAACGTGGACGCGGCGGCCGGGTTCGTCCAGCGGACCGTCCCGGTCGGCCAGTTCGCCGGGCAGGCGGTGGCGCTCACGTTCACCGGTGTCGAGGACTCGTCCCTGCAGACGAGCTTCATCCTCGACGACATCTCCCTGCGGTCGGCGTAGCGAGCCCGCGCGTGCCCCTTCCGGCCACCGGTCGGAGGGGGCACGCGCGTTTTCGCCTGCTGTGGTCCACGACACACAAGCACGTCGCGGCCTCGATGCGCTCGGTTCCCAGTGGTACCGCGTACCGATGGGAACTCAGTACACTCCTGTGATGGACGACCGACCACCGCTGCGCGAGCGCAAGAGGCAACGAGCCCGGCAGGAGATCGTCGCCGCGGCCTACGCCCTGTTCGCCGAACGCGGCTACGCGGGCGTCACCGTCGCCGACATCACCGACCGGGCCGAGGTCGGCCGAACCACGTTCTTCCGGTACTTCGGCGACAAGCAGGAGGTCGTCTTCGCCGGGGAGCAGGAGCTGCTCGACGAGGTGCGCGCCCGCTACGAGCCGGTGCCGGTGCAGCGCGCCCCCGACCTGCGCACCGCCCTGGAGCTGATGCGCGGGCTGGTGCTGTCCATCTGCGCGGAGTCGGTGGTCGACGGCGAGAACTACCGGCTGCGCGAGCAGCTCATCGGCGACAACCCCGAGCTGGCCGACCGCGGTGGGCGCAAGCTGGACCGGCTGGTCGAGCTGGCCCGCGACATCCTGCACGGGATGCGGGCCGACCAGCGGACCGCGGTGCTGGCGCCGTGGCTGGCCAGGGCCTGCTTCCAGGCGGGCCGGGAGCAGGCCGGGAGCGACCCGGAGGCGCTCACCCCGGCGGTACGGGCCGCCTTCGACGCCCTGTTGGGCGAGGTCGGCAGCGCGGCGGGGCACCCGTGAGGGCGGTCCCGCCCGGTGTGCCCGACCCGGTCGGACGGGTGCGCGCCTGCTCGGCGGGCACGGCCGGGGTCCGGTGGGGCCGGGGTCGCGGGCCGCGCCGAAAGCGCCCGCGCGACGGCCGTGCGCCCGGGTCGCCCGGGTGTCAGACGGTGATGACGGCGTTGCCGTCCTCGTCCCGGTCGGCCACGTCCGGGTCGTCGCTCCACGTGCCGTCCGCGGCCAGGTAGCGGAACGAGACGGTGGAGCCCGCGGGCACCACGACGGTGGTCGAGCGCAGGCCGCCGGTGCGGTTGCGCAGCCGGTGCGAGCCCGGGGTCCAGTCGTTGAAGCAGCCCACGACGCTGACCGGGCCGGGCGGGTCGTCGCGGTCGAGGGTGAAGGTCACCCGGTACTTGTTGAACGGCAGTGCCTTGGTGCTGATCACTCGGATCCTTTCCGTACGGTCGACGGCAGACAGGATGCCGGGGATCGGGCCGCCCCGCTCGCTCTGGCCCGGGTGCGTCGCGGTTCCTTACACAGTCGTAACGCCTTCCATAACGCTGTGATCTTTTATCCGACCTTCTCGGGAGTAATGAGACTGAGCGGTACCCGAACGGACCGTTTCGTACCTCAATCCCTGCGCCGCTGGTCTCGGCCAGTGCACCGGAGGTGACTCGCAGTGGCGACAACCGGTCGGAAGTGAAGACCGCTCGGGTTTTTTTCATGTTTTGGGCTGCTTCGATCGTGAGCAGGGCGTGCGGATTTTTTGTGTGTCAACCGCAACATCTGTAGCGGCCTCCCCTCAGTCTTGACCCAAAATTTTGCCGATGCTACCTTTCCATTGTCGGTGTTTTATAAGGGAATGCGGTTTGTTCCCACGCCTTCTCCGAATGTTCTTGGCCGAATCGTCAATGCCATTCGCGGCGGCGTGGGAATTCTTCGTCACATCGGAATGGGTGTTCGGATGTCGCGCAAACGTGCTGCGGTGCTCGCCGCGGTTGCCATGCTCGCCGCGCTGGTGGCCTGGGTGCCCGGTGCCTTCGGGGCGCAGGCGAGCGGGTTCGACACCCGCTTCGTGGACCTGCCCGCGCGCGATGGTGTCCTGCTGCGGACGATGGTGATGGAGCCGAAATCGCCGGGGCCGCACCCGCTGGCGATCGTCATCAGCGCCTGGGGCGGTGGGGTCACGCAGAACACCGTCCCCGCCGTGAACCTGGCCAACAAGGGCTACACCGTGCTCGCCTACGGCACCCGCGGTTTCGCCGAATCCGGAGGTGAGGTGCAGGTGGCGGGTCCGCTGGACCTCACCGACGTCTCCGACGTCATCGACTGGGGCCTGGCCAACACCGAGTCCGACCCGAACCGGATCGGGGTCGCGGGCGTGTCCTACGGCGCGGGCATCGGCGTCCTCGCGTCCGGCACCGACCCGCGGATCAAGGCCGTGGCCTCGATGAGCGGCTGGAGCGACCTGGTCCGGTCGCTGTCGACCGAGAACACCAGGCACAGCCTCACCGCCCTGGTCCTGCACCTGTCCGGCAAGCAGAACGGCAGGCTCAGCTTCGAGTCCGACCAGATGCTCGCGGGCATCTACGACCCGAACCTCACCGACGCGCAGGACGAGGTGATCAAGGCGTGGGCGCAGCCGCGCTCGCCGATCACCCGCGTCGCCGAGATCAACCGCAACCACCCGGCGACGCTGATGATCCAGACCTGGAGCGAGACGGTCTTCGAGCCCGGTCAGATGGCCGACCTCTACACCCAGCTCACCGGCCCCAAGCGGCTGGAGATCCTGCCTGGCGACCACGCCGCCACCGAGTCCGGTGGCCTGCTGGGCCTGCCCAGCGGGGTGTGGACCTCGGTCTACCGCTGGTTCGACGCCCACGTGGCGGGCACCGACACCGCGATCGCGGCCGAGGCCCCGGTGCAGGTCGTGCCGCGGCCGGGCACCAACAAGGTCGAACCCGCGGGCGACTGGGCCGCGGTGCAGGGCCAGCGGCAGCAGAAGCTCTACCTCGGCGCGAAGCCCGCCGGGATGTTCGGCGGCGACGCCCCGCTGCTGCCCTCGGCGCCCGCGGCGGCGTGGAAGACCGAGGTCAACGCGAACAAGGACACCCTGGCCAACGGGGGCATCCCGCTGGCGACCTACAGCCTGGAGGCGCTCAGCGGCAACCCGCCCACGGCGATGCTCCAGGTGCTCGACCGCTCCAGCGGCGGCATGTGGAACGGCCCCAGGGCGGCGTCGAAGCAGAAGATCCGCGGCTACATCACCGCCCACCTGGTGGTGAGCCCCCCGAAGGCGCAGGGCACCGTCGTGGCCTACGTCTACGACGTGGACCAGTTCGGCACCGGCAAGCTGATCAACTACAGCCCCTACACCTGGCGCGGCGCGACCCCCGGCGCACCGCTGCCGCTCGACCTGCGGTTCACCCCCACGGCGTACAACCTCGCGGCCGGGCACCGGCTCGCGCTGGTGGTCGACTCCAAGGACGCGCTGTTCATCGACAAGAACACCGACGGCGGCAAGCTGGGCTTCCTGTCCTCGCCCGCGGACCCGTCCTGGATCGATGTCCCGTTCGCCGGGTGACCCCCGCTCGACCTTCCCCGAGAACCCCGAAGGAGTCAGTCCCGTGACCGACGTCAGCGAGCAGGCCGCCACCGAGCGCCGGACGCAGTTCCACTCCCTGAGCAAGGGCGGAATGGACTGGGACTCCCTCCCGCTGCGGTTGTTCGCCAAGGGCAACCGCCGCTTCTGGGACCCAGCGGCCATCGACTTCACGCAGGACGCCGAGGACTGGGCCAACCTCAACGACGAGCAGCGGTTCATCGCCACCATGCTCTGCGCCCAGTTCGTGGGCGGCGAGGAGGCCGTCACCCAGGACATCCAGCCGTTCATCCGGGCCATGGGCGCCGAGGGCCGCTTCGGTGACGAGATGTACCTGACCCAGTTCCTGTTCGAGGAGGCCAAGCACACCCAGGCGTTCCGGCTGTGGCTGGACGCGGTGGGGGTCAAGGAGGACCTGCACTCCCACGTGGAGGAGAACCCCGGCTACCGGGCGATCTTCTACGACGCCCTGCCCAACGCCCTGCACCGGCTCTCCACCGACCCGAGCCCGGCCAACCAGGTGCGCGCCTCGGTGGTCTACAACCACATGGTCGAGGGCGTGCTGGCGCTCACCGGCTACCACGTGTGGAACGCGGCCTGCCGCAGCAACGGCATCCTGCCCGGCCTGCAGCAGCTCATCCGCTCGATCGGCACCGACGAGCGCCGCCACATGGCCTGGGGCACCTTCACCTGCCGCAGGCACGTGGCCGCCGACGACGCGAACTGGCAGATCGTGCAGGACGAGATGCAGCGGCTGCTGCCGCACGCGATCACCCAGATCGAGTGGACGACCAAGCAGTTCGACGGCGACCCGTTCGACATGAAGCTCGACGGGGTCATGGAGTACGCGGGCGGCCACGCGCTGCGCAGGCTCGGGGCGATCGAGGGCGCGCGCGGCATGTCCGTGGCCGCGATCGACCTGGACTACAGCCCCGAGCAGCTCGAAGAGCAGTTCCACACCGAGGACACCGCCGCGGCGGCCCAGGGGTGATCGGCGTCCCCGGGGTGCCCGCGGTCCGGCCGCGGCGCCCCGGGGTGGTCCGGCGCGCGTAGGTCGTACGAATGGGCGGGAGGGTCGATGACTTGTCACAACGTTGACAACACGACCCGTTTTTTTCTCCTCCGGACGCTAAAAAACATTGTTTTATGCAATTCCGTGTTTGCGGTGTAAACCCGAATGGTTGACACCCGCTGGCACCGGAAAATATGGTGGCGGTGGGTGGTCGAATTCTATTTCAGATCGGCCGGATCCGTCGGACCTCAATTGTCGATCCACATTCGGCCGCAATCTGAATTCCGGTCGAATGCTTCGCGGCGGGCGTTCGACCCCTGACAACCCCGAGGACGGGACACGATGACTTCTGGTGGTGTGCGGACCGACAGCCCCGTGGCGGGGCCGGTGGTCGGCAACGACTCCCTGGCGACCCTGCTGGCCTGGTGGGCGCAGGAGCACGGCGACGAGGTCGCCATCACCTACCTGGACTACCGCTTCAGCGTCGACGGCGTCGCCACCTCGCTGACCTGGTCGGAGTTCGACACGAAGGTCAGCGCGGTCGCCGCGGAGGTCCAGGCGCACACCGCCGAGGGCGACCGGGTGGTCATCCTCGCCCGGCAGTCCACCGAGTACATCGTCGGGCTGCTCGCGGCCATGCGCGCGGGCCGGATCGCGGTGCCGCTGTTCCAGCCGGACCTGCCCGGGCACGCCGACCGGCTGGCCGCGGTGCTCGCCGACTGCTCCCCGACCCTGGCGCTCACCCTGGACGACCAGCGCGAGCTGCTGGACTCCTACTTCGCCGAGAAGGGCATCGGGGTCGCCCACATCACCTCCATCGACACCGTGCCCGACGCCAGGGCCGCCGACTACGCGCCGTTCGTGCCCGAGCCCGACGCGGTGTCGTACCTGCAGTACACCTCCGGGTCCACCCGCATCCCGGCGGGCGTGATGATCACCAACCGGAACGTGGTGACCAACGCCAGGCAGAACACCGAGTGCTACATGAGCGACGAGGACGACTACGGCACCCTGGTGAGCTGGCTGCCGCTGTTCCACGACATGGGCCTGGTGCTCGCGGTGGCCGTGCCGATGTGGTCGGGGCGCCCGGTCGTGATGATGGACCCGATCGCCTTCCTGGAGCGCCCGATCCGCTGGGTCGCGGCGATGGCAGGAGCGGAGGGCGCCACCACCGCCGCTCCGAACTTCGCCTACGCCTACGCCGCGTCGCGGGTCAGCGACCGGGAGAAGGCTTTCCTGGACCTGTCCGACGTGGTGTCGCTGGTGGACGGTTCCGAGCCGATCAGCATGAAGTCGATCAACCGCTTCGCCGACGCGTTCGCCGAGTGCGGCCTGCCGCGCACCGCGCACCGCCCGTCGATGGGCATGGCCGAGGCGGTCGTGCTGATCTCGTCGGGCACCCCGGGCGAGCTGCCCAAGGCGGTCACCTTCGACCGCGAGGCGCTCACCCGCGGCCTGGCCGTGGTCGCCACCGCCGAGACCCCGAGCACCACCGAGCTGGTCTCCTGCGGCCGGGCGTTCGACCAGGAGCTGCGCATCGTCGACCCGGAGTCGGGCAAGCTGCTCGACTCCGGCGTCGTCGGCGAGCTGTGGCTCAGCGGCGTCAACATCGCCCAGGGCTACTGGAACCGCCCGGAGCAGACCGCGGAGTCCTTCGGCCAGACCCTGGAGGACGACGGCTTCGACGGCCGCGGCGTCGACGGCCGCGGCTGGTTCCGCACCGGCGACCTCGGCGTGCTGCACGAGGGCGACCTCTACATCACCGGCCGGATGAAGGACCTGATCATCGTCGACGGCCGCAACCACTACCCGCAGGACATCGAGGCGACCGTGGAGCAGGCGCACCCGGCGGTGCGCAAGCACTCACTGGTGGCGTTCTCGGTGTTCGACGGCCAGTCCGAGCAGGTCATGGTGATGGTGGAGCGCTCCAAGGTCGTCGAGGCCGCCGACCTCGACCGCGAGGAGGTCACCAGCGCGGTCAAGGCCGCCGTGTCGCACCACCACGGCCTGTCCCTGCACGACGTGCTCATCGTCGAGCCCGGCGGCGTCCCGCGCACCTCCAGCGGCAAGGTCAGCCGCGCGGTGTGCCGCAAGCGCTGGGCCGAGGGCACCCTGAAGGACGGACGCTCAGCATGACCTCCCAGGAGAACCTGCTCGCCTGGCTGGTGGGCCGGGTCGCCGAGCTGCGCAACCTCCCGGTCGCGGAGGTGGACCCGGACCGGCCGCTGACCGAACTGGGGATGTCCTCCCGCGACGCGGTGACGCTCTCGGGCGACCTGGGCAAGCTGCTCGGCAGACCACTCCCGCCGACGCTGGCCTGGGAGAGCCCGACGATCTCGGCGCTGGTGGCGTCGCTCACCGGCGAGGACACCGGCCGCGACCAGCCCCTGGTCGCGGCCGCGGTCGCGCCCGGCGAGCCCGTCGCGGTCGTCGGCCTCGGCGTGCGGCTGGCCGGGGGCGTCGACTCGCCGGAGGCGTTCTGGTCGCTGCTGTCCGCGGGCGAGGACGCCATCTCCGAGGTGCCCGCGGGCCGGTGGGAGGACTTCGCGCCCGCCGCCGACCTCGACGGCCTGCCCCGCCTCGGCGGCTTCCTCGACGACGTCGCCGGGTTCGACGCGGCGTTCTTCGGCATCACCCCGCGCGAGGCCGAGGCGATGGACCCGCAGCAGCGGCTGCTGCTGGAGGTCTCCTGGGCGGCGCTGGAGGACGCGGGCATCGCGCCCGCCTCCCTGCGCGGCAGCCGCACCGGTGTCTTCGTGGGACTGTCCGCGACCGAGTACGGCCACCTGACCATGGTCGACCTGCCCAGCATCGACGCGTGGTCGGGCACCGGCGCGGCGGCGAGCATCGCCGCCAACCGGCTGTCGTACCAGTTGGACCTGCGCGGCCCGAGCATGACCGTCGACACCGCGTGCTCGTCGTCGCTGGTGGCCGTGCACCACGGCGTGCAGAGCCTGCAGCGCGGCGAGACCGACCACGCCCTGGTCGGCGGGGTCAACCTGCTGCTCTCGCCCGCGGTGTTCGCCAACTTCACCAGCGCGGGCGTGCTGGCCGCCGACGGCAGGTGCAAGGCGTTCGACGCCGCCGCCGACGGGATCGTGCGCGGCGAGGGCTGCGGGGTGGTCGTGCTCAAGCGGCTGACCGACGCCCGCCGCGACGGCGACCGGGTGCTCGCGGTCATCCGCGCCAGCGCGGTCAACTCCGACGGCCGCTCCAACGGCATGATGGCGCCCAACCCGGACGCGCAGGCCGCGCTGCTGCGCGACGCCTACTCGGTGGCCGAACTGGACCCGTCCGGTGTGGACTACGTCGAGGCGCACGGCACCGGCACCTTCCTCGGCGACCCGATCGAGGCGGGCGCGCTCGGCGCGGTGCTCGGCAAGGGCCGCGCCGCGGACCGCCCGCTGCTGCTGGGTTCGGTGAAGTCCAACCTCGGGCACCTGGAGGGCGCCGCGGGCATCGCGGGCCTGATCAAGGTCGTGCTGGCGATGAAGTACGGGCGGCTCCCGGCCAGCCTGCACTACACCGCCCCCAACCCGAACATCGACTTCGACGGCAACGGCCTGCGGGTCATCCCGGAGCCCACCCCGTGGCCGCGCTACTCCGGCCTGGCCCGCGCGGGCGTGTCCGCGTTCGGCTTCGGCGGCACCAACGCCCACGTGGTGCTGGAGGAGTGGCCCGCCAAGCGCAAGCGCGTCCCGCGCGGCGACGCGCAGGACACGCACGTGCTGGCGCTGTCGGCCCGCTCGGCGACCGCGCTGGCGCAGCGCGCCGTCGACCTGGCCGACTGGCTCGCCGCCGAGGAGAACGCGGGGGTCGCGCTCGGCGCGGTCGCCTCGACCCTGGCCCGCCGCCGCGAGCACCTGGCCGTGCGCGGCGCCGTCGTCGGCACCGGCCGCGAGTCCCTCGTGGACGCCCTGCGCGCCCTCGGCGCGGGGGAGCCCCGGCCAGACGTGCGCACCGGCACCGCGCGGCGCGATGACAGCGACGTGGTGTTCGTCTTCTCCGGCTACGGCTCGCAGTGGGACGGGATGGGCCGCACCCTGCTGGCCACCGAACCCGCCTTCCGCGCCGCCGTGGAGGAGCTGGACCCGGCCTTCGTCGAGGTCACCGGCTTCTCGCTGCGCGCGGTGCTGGCCGGGGAGCAGCAACTGCCCGACCTCGCCGCCACCCAGCCCACGCTGTTCGGCATCCAGGTCGCCCTCGCCGCGCTGTGGCGCGCGCACGGCGTCGAACCCGCGGCCGTGGTCGGGCACTCCATGGGTGAGGTCGCCGCCGCGGTCGTCGCGGGTGCGCTCAGCGTCGCCGACGGCCTGCGGGTGATGACCACCCGCGCCCGGCTGCTCTCGGGCATCGACGCCTCCGGGGTCGGCGCCATGGCCGTGGTCGAGCTGTCCCCGGCGGAGCTGGCCGAGCTGGAGGCCCAGTGGCCCAGCATCACCGTGGCCGTCTACGCCTCACCCACCCAGTGCACCGTCAGCGGCGAGGCCGACCAGGTCGGCGCGCTGGTGGCGCACGTGGAGGGCATGGGCCGCCTGGCGCGGCGCCTCAAGGTCGGCGGCGCCGGGCACTCGCCCGCGGTGGACGCGGTGCTCGACGAGTTCCGCGCCGGGCTGGCGGACCTGGAGCCGAGCCGGGCCACCGTGCCCTGCTACACCAGCGTGCTGGACGACCCGAGGGAGGCGCCCGCGTTCGACGTCGAGTACTGGGCGAAGAACCTGCGCCGCCCGGTCCGCTTCGCGCACGCGCTGTCCGCCGCGATCGAGGACCGGCACACCCGGTTCGTCGAGGTCTCCCCGCACCCGATCGCCCTCGCGGCGCTGGAGCAGACTTCCGGCGGCAAGGCCCTGGGGCTGCCCAGCGCGCACCGCAAGGACGACGAGCGCACCACGTTCCTGACCAGCCTCGCCGCCCTGCACACCACCGGGCACCCGACCGCGCTGGCCGCCCGGCACGCCGCGGCCCCGCCGGTCTCGCTGCCCGGCCCGCGCTGGGAGCACCACACCTTCTGGCCGAGGAAGCGCGCCTCGGCGAGCACCCCGGCCGGGCGGCACCCGCTACTGGGTGTCCACATCGAACTGCCCGAGGGTGACCGGCACGTCTGGCGCGCGGACGTCGGCACCGACGCCCACCCGTGGCTGACCGACCACGCCGCGCACGGCGTGGCGATCTTCCCCGGCACCGGCTACCTGGAACTGGCGCTCGCCGCCGCCCGGGAAGCCTTCGGCGGCAAGGTCCTCGTCGAGGTCCGCGACGTCGAACTCACCCAGGTCCTGCCGCTGGCCGCGCACACCGAGATCACCACCTCGCTGACGCTGACCGGCAAGCACGCGGGCGTCGTCACCGTCTCGGCCAAGTCGGCGGCGGGCACCTGGACCCGGCACGCCTCGGCCACCGTGCGCCGCGGCGACACCGCCGTGACCCCGCTGGGGGAGACCACCGACGGCCAGGCCGTCGACCTCTACCCGGCGCTGGCCGAGATGGGCCAGGCATACGGCCCCGCCTTCCGCGGCCTGCGGTCGGTGGTGGCGGGTTCCGGCACCGCCTCCGCCGCCATCGCGCTGCCCGGGGAAGCCGGGCGCGCGACCGGCCACGTGCTGCACCCGGCGCTGTCGGACGCGAGCCTGCACGCGCTCGCCGCCGCCGCGTTCGACAAGATCAGCGCGGGCGGCGGCACCTACCTGCCGCTGTCGCTCGGCGCGGTCCGGGTCCTCGGCGACCCGGGCACCGCCGTGCGCGTCGACGCCCGGCTGGACTCCCTCGACGAGGGGCTCGACGGCCTGGTCGGCGCCGTGCAGCTCCTCGACGCGGACGGGGCCGTCGTCGTCGACGTCACCGGTGTCTACGTGCGCCGGATGCAGCGCTCTTCGGTGCCGCTCCCGTTGTCCGCCAAGGCTTTCGAGTTCTCCTGGGAGCGGGCGGACCTCGACGACACCGCCGCCGACGGGCAGACCTGGGTCGTCGTGGCCGAGGGTGAGCCGGGCGACTGGCTGACCGGGCTGCGCGACCGGCTCCCCGGCGGCGAGGTGCTGTGCCTGCCGCGCGTGGACCAGCTCACCCTGGCCGGGCGCACCCCCGCGGGCGTGGTGTTCGTGGCCGAACCTGGCACCGGGATCTCCCCCCAGGCGGCGCAGGCGCACGTGCTCGCCGTGTCGAGCCTGGTGGCGCAGCTCACCGACCAGGTCGACCCCGGGTGGCAGCCGCCGCGCCTGTGGATCGTCACCCGCGGCGCCGCCGCGGTCGGCGCCGACGAGGCCGGTTCGCCCGACCTCGCCGCCCTGCGCGGCCTGGCCAGGGTGCTCGCCTTCGAGAACCCCGAACTGCGCGCCACCGTGGTGGACCTGGATGCGGACCTGGGCGGTGACACTGCCGCTGAAGGGGACTGGGTCGCCGAACTGGCGGCCGAGCTGACCGCCGACGACGCCGCCGACGAGGTCGCCTGGCGCGGGGGCGTGCGGCACATCGCCAAGCTCGCCAAGGCCGAGGTCGACGAGCGCGGCGAGGGGCACACCGTCCGCGACGGCGGCTACGTCGTCACCGGTGGTCTCGGCGGACTGGGCCTGCTCGCGGGCAAGTGGCTCGCGGAGAACGGCGCCACCCGCGTCGTGCTCTCCGGCCGCCGCGGCCTGACCGAGGAGACCGAACCGCTGGTCGCCGAGCTGCGCGGCCTCGGCGCCGAGGTCGAGGTGGTCGCGGGCGACGTCGCCGAGGCCGGGGTGGCCGACCGGCTGGTCGCCGCCGCCACCGCCGGTGGTGTCCCGCTGCGCGGTGTCCTGCACGCCGCCGGTGTCCTCGCCGACGGCGCCACCGCCACCCTGGACGGCGCCGACGTCGCGAAGGTCTGGCACGCCAAGGCCACCGGCGCGCTCGCGCTGCACGAGGCGACCCTGGGCCACGACCTGGACTGGTGGCTGATGTACTCCTCGGCCGCCGCGCTGTTCGGCTCGCCCGGCCAGGGCGCCTACGCCACCGCCAACGCCTGGCTCGACGCGCTGGTGACCTGGCGCCGGTCCCGGGGCCTGACCGCGACCACCGTCAACTGGGGCGCGTGGGCCGAGGTCGGCGGCGCCGTGGGCCGGGACAACCCGGTGCTCGACCCGCTCGGCCCGCAGGAGGGCATGGAGGCGCTGGAGGCGGTGCTGGCCAGCGGCCGGGCCGCGACCGGCGTCGCCCGGCTCGACCTGGGCACCACCATGTCGCTGTTCCCGCAGCTCGCCACCCGCCCGTTCTTCGAGCTGGTCCGGCCCGCCGAGCAGGCGGCCGCGACCGGTGGCCCGGCCTGGGCGGGCATGTCCGAGCTGCGCGCGCTGGAACCCGCCGCGGCCCGGCAGGCGCTGGAGGACCACCTGGTGGCCATCATCGCCGAGCTGATGGGCTTCGCCGCCGAGCGGATCGACCGGTACGTGCCGCTGACCCAGCTCGGCCTCGACTCGCTGCTGGCCATGCGGGCCCGCGGCGCGGTCGAGCGCGACTTCGGGCTGCCGCTGCCGGTGCCGCTGCTGCTGCGCGGCGCCAGCCTCGCCGAGATCGCCGACCACCTCGCCGAGGCGTCCGGCCTCGGCGAGGCCGACCCGGCCGACCGGGCCGCCCGCCGGTCCGGGGGCGCCCCGGCGAAGGTCGGCCCGCGCGACCCGTCCGAGCGGTGGGTCGCCCGGATCTGGCAGGACGTGCTGGAGACCGGGGAACCGGGGGTCGACGACAACTTCTTCGCCCTCGGCGACGCCGCCCAGGCCGACGCGGTCTACGCCGCCATCGAACGCGAACTGGACTCGGTGCCCGACTACGGCACGCTGTTCAGCGAGCCCACCGTGGCGGCCATGGCCGACCTGCTGCGCGACCAGGTGGAGGGCAACGGCGGCAAGCCGTTGCGCGTCCTGCGGGCCAGCGAGACCGGCACCCCGGTCTTCCTGTTCCACCCCGCCGGTGGCCCGACGAGCGTCTACCGCTCGCTGGTGCAGCTCATGGGCGAGGGCGTCCCGGTCTACGGGTTCGAGCGGCTCGACGACGTGGACACCCTGGAGGAGAAGGCGCAGCGCTACCTGGAGCTGCTGCGCGAAGTCCAGCCCAGCGGGCCGTACCGGCTCGGCGGCTGGTCCTTCGGCGGGCTGCTGTCCTACGAGATCGCCCAACTGCTCACCGCCGCGGGCGAGCACGTCGAGCTGGTCGCCATGATCGACACGATCCTGCCGCTGGAATCGGCCGAGCCGATCTCGCAGCAGGACCTGCTCCTCGACCGGTTCGGCCGCTTCGCCGAGCACATCGAGGAGACCTACGGCGTCAAGCTCGACCTCGGCGCGGACAAGCTCGGCGGCCTCGACGACGAGCAGCAGATCCGCTACATCATCGACACCCTGGCGGCCAACGTCTCCGGCATGGGCGCCGCGGTGCTGCACCACCAGTACACGTCCTACGTGGACGCCCGGGTCGCGGAGAACTACCAGCCGCGCCCCTACGGCGGCCGGGTGGTGCTGTTCCGGGCCAAGGAACCGCACCCGCTCACCACGCAGCTCGACCCGCGCTACAAGCGCACCGACGACACCCTGGGCTGGGACGAGTTCGCCCCCGCCCTCGAGGTGGTCAAGGTCCCCGGCGACCACCTCAGCATGATCGACCCGCCGAACGTGGCCGTCATCGCGCGGGAGCTGCGCGCCGCCCTCGACCACCCGCGCTCACCAGCTCACTAGGAACAACGGAACACCCCACCCGAGTGCCCCTGATGACCTGAGTGAGGAAGGAAGGCTGTGATGTTCGGAGAAGACAAGTTCGACGGACGCTCCTTCGCCCCGACGACCGCCGACCGCATCGCCGACCTGACGGGCAGGCAGGACGAGGTCGTCCGCCTGGCCGAGAAGCGCGCGGCCGACCGGCAGCACGCCAAGGGCAAGCTCACCGCGCGCGAGCGGATCGACCTGCTGGTCGACCCTGGCTCGTTCACCGAGCTGGACATGTTCACCCGGCACCGCACCACCGACTTCGGCATGGACGCCCAGCGCCCCTACGGCGACGGCGTGGTCACCGGTGAGGCCACCATCGACGGCCGCCAGGTGTGCCTGTTCTCCCAGGACTTCACCGTCTTCGGCGGCAGCATGGGCGAGGTGTTCGGCGGCAAGGTCCTCAAGGTGATGGACTTGGCGATGACCCTGGGCTGCCCCATCATCGGCATCAACGACTCCGGCGGCGCGCGCATCCAGGAGGGCGTGGTCTCCCTGGCGTACTACGCCGAGCTGGGCAGGCGCAACGCGCACGCCTCCGGGGTCATCCCGCAGATCTCGATGATCCTCGGCCCGTGCGCGGGCGGGGCGGTGTACTCCCCGGCGATGACCGACTTCACCGTCATGGTCGACGACACCTCGCACATGTTCGTCACCGGCCCCGAGGTGGTCAACGCCGTCACCGGGCAGCGGGTCACCCAGGACCAGCTCGGCGGCGCGGGGGTCAACAGCGAGGTCTCCGGCAACGCGCACTACCGCGCGGTCGACGAGCCCGACGCCATCGAGTGGGTGCAGACGCTGCTGGGCTACCTGCCCGCGAACAACGTCGAGCCCGCCCCGGTCTACGACTTCGAGGGCGACCCCGAGGTCACCGCCGCCGACCGGGTGCTCGACCGGATCGTCCCGGACTCGCCCAACCAGGGCTACGACATGTACGAGGTCATCAGCAGGGTCCTCGACGACGGCGAGTTCACCGAGATCCACGCGGGCTTCGCCAGGAACATGATCTGCGCGTTCGGCCGCATCGAGGGCCGCACGGTGGGCGTGGTGGCGAACCAGCCGCTGCACCAGGCGGGTGTCATCGACATCGACGCCTCGGAGAAGGCGGCTCGCTTTGTTCGCTTCTGCGACGCGTTCGACATTCCCCTCGTGACCTTCGTCGACGTTCCTGGTTACATGCCCGGTATGGACCAGGAGCGCGGCGGCATCATCCGGCGCGGCGCCAAGCTCATCTACAGCTACTCCGAGGCGACCGTGCCGATGGTGACGGTCGTGGTCCGCAAGGCCTACGGCGGGGGGTACGCGGTGATGGGGTCCAAGCACCTCGGCGCCGACGTCAACATCGCCTGGCCCACCGCCGAGATCGCGGTGATGGGCGCGCAGGGCGCGGTGCAGATCCTGCACCGCCGCGAGCTCAACGCCGCCCCCGAGCACGAGCGGGAAGCGCTGCGCCGCAAGCTGACCGACGAGTACCAGCAGTGGCAGACCACCCCGTACGTCGCCGCCGAGCGCGGCTACGTCGACATGGTGATCCCGCCGTCGCGGACCCGCGTCCAGGTCGCCCGCGCGCTGCGCACGCTCCGCACCAAGAAGCAGACCCTTCCCGCGAAGAAGCACGGGAACATCCCCCTGTAGGGGAATGTGACAAGAACGGAGTACCAGCCCATGCCACGGACACAAAGAGGTGACGTGTCGCGCCCACGCCGCTTACGCCGCAGCGTGATCGCGGGCGCGGCGGTCGTGCTGACCACTGTGGTGTCGGCGACCCTGGTGCAGAGCCCGGCGAACGCCGCGTGGCCGTGGTGGCCCACCAAGCCCACCCCCACCACCACCGCGGCCCCCGCGGCCACCCTCCCCTCCGGCGCCCCCCAGGTCACCGCCGACGACGGTGCCAAGGTCGTCAAGGAGACCCGGATCGACGAGCGCACCCTGGACCTGGAGATCCAGAGCCCGGCGCTGCTCAAGAACGGCATGGTCCGCGTCTACCTCCCCACCGACTGGTCGGCGACGGCCACCCGCACCTGGCCGCAGCTATGGCTGCTGCACGGCTGCTGCGAGGACCTCGACTACAAGTCGTGGGACGCCATGACCGACGCCAAGGCGTTCACCGCCGACAAGGGCGTCATCACGGTCATGCCGACCGACGGCCCGGCGGGCATGTACTCCGAGTGGTGGAACCTCGGCCTGCGCAAGACGGCGAACTGGGAGGCCTTCCACATGAAGGAGGTCCTCCAGATCATCGAGCGCGGCTACAAGGGCGGCACCAAGCGCGCCGTCGCGGGCGTCTCGATCGGCGGCTACGGCGCCCTGGCCTACGGCTTCCGCTTCCCCGGCACCTTCGCCTCGGTCGCCTCCTACAGCGGCATCCCGAACACCATGTTCGTCGGCACCGCGGGCGTGATCAAGGGCATCCTGGTCCGCGAAGGCTTCTGGAACCCGGCCGACCTGTGGGGTGACGAGATGGTCACCTTCTGGATCTGGCAGGCGCACAACCCGTACAACAACATCGAGAAGTTCCGCGGCACCAACCTCTACATCAGCTCCGGCAACGGCGAGGTGGGCCCGCTGGACCCGCCAGGCAAGGGCGGCGACCCGCTGGACGCCTCCACGCTGCTGACCTCGCGCAGCTTCACCGACCGGCTCAAGCAGCTCGGCATCCCGGCCACTGTGGACTACTACGGCAAGGGCACGCACAGCTGGCCCTACTGGGAGCGCGCACTGCACAACTCCTGGCCGGTCCTGGCCAAGGGCCTCGGCATCTGAGCCCACCCGCACCACGCGGAGCCGGTCGCGGGTGGAGGTCTCGTGGACCCGCCGGGGAAGTCCGGTGTGGACGCCCGGTCACCGACCTCTCACCGCCTGTGTCCTCCCCGCCGCTCGCGCCCCTGCCCGAGTCGATCAAGGACTCGCCGCCCGGGGCACCCGAACGGGCCGTGTCAACCCCCGGGCGCGGCACATTTGTCCGAATTCAACTACCCTCGGCAGCGTCGGTGCAGGTCGGACGCGGAGGTTGTCGGTGCTGGAGGTCAGTGGGCTCGCCTGGGCGGGAACCATCGCGGTGATCGTCGCGTTGTTGGCCCTGGACCTGGCGGTCGCCGCGTGGCGACCGCACCGGGTGGGCTTCAAGGAGGCCGTCGCCTGGTCGGTGTTCTACATCCTGGTGGCCATCGCCTTCGGGGTGGTCTTCACCGTGGTCGCCGGGGGCGAATTCGGCACCGAGTACTTCGCGGGCTACATCGTCGAGAAGAGCCTCAGCGTCGACAACCTGTTCGTGTTCGTGATCATCATGTCCACGTTCGCGGTCCCCGAGGAGCACCAGCACAAGGTGCTGACCTTCGGCATCGTGCTCGCGCTGGTCATGCGCGCCATCTTCATCGTGCTCGGCGCGGCCCTGCTCAACCTGTTCTCGTTCATGTTCCTGATCTTCGGCCTGCTGCTGATGTTCACCGCGGTCCAGCTCTTCCGCCACCGCGACGAGGAACCCGACATCGAGGACAACGCGGTCGTCAAGATCGCCCGCAAGGCCTTCCCCGTCTCCGACGAGTACGACGGCGGCAAGCTGTTCACCAGGGTCACCGGCAGGCGCGTCGCCACGCCGCTGTTCCTGGTGCTGGTCGCCATCGGCGGCATCGACCTGCTCTTCGCCCTCGACTCCATCCCGGCGGTGTTCGGGGTGACCGAGGAGGCCTACATCGTCTTCACCGCGAACGCCTTCGCCCTGCTCGGCCTGCGCGCCCTCTACTTCCTGGTCAAGGGCCTGCTCGACCGCCTGGTGTACCTCTCGACCGGGCTGGCGATCATCCTCGCGTTCATCGGGGTGAAGCTGGTGCTGCACTGGGCGCACGTGGACATCAACCCGAGCGTCCCGGAGATCTCCACCCCGGTCAGCCTCACGGTGATCATCGGCATCCTGGTCGTGGTGACGGTGGCCAGCCTGGTCAAGACCCGCAACGACCCGGCGGCGAAGGCCAAGCCGGGCTCGCTGCGCGCCTCGAAGCCCCGCGAGGGGGAGCGGAGCTGACCCCTGGTTCCCGCCTCACCGCTTGCCGTGGGGGTCACTTCCGGATGGCGCGCCCGAGCAGCGTGCCGGTCCGGTGGGGCGCGGGTGGGGGAATGAGCTCAACCGCGATCCGGGTGAAGCCCGCGGAGTCGAGCAGGTTCGCCCACTGCTGGATCGGCAGGTGCTGCGGCGTGATGACGCGGTCGGCGGGTGGCGGTGTGCTGCTGGGCGGCAGGTGGGAGAAGGCCAGGATGCCGCCGGGTCGGAGTGCGCGGTGGATGGCGGGGAGCAGGACGCGGGGATCGGTGAACCAAATGGCGCCGAAGATGGAGTAGGCGATGTCGTAGGTGTCCGGGTGGGCGTCGAGGTGGCCGAGTGCGTCGGCGGTGACGAACTCGATCCCGGGCAAGTCTGCCCAGGTGTGGTTCGCGGTGGCGGTGCGGGTCGGGGCGATGTCGACGCCCACGCAGTCGGCGCCCAGGGTGGCGAGGTGGGCGAGGTTGGCGCCCGCCCCGGAGCCGAGTTCGACCACCCGCTTGCCCGCAGGCGGTCCGAGGACGGATTCGTCGGGGCCGTGGTCGGGGTACTGGGTCCAGTTCAACCAGGTGTCCGCACCTGCGGCGTTGGTCGCGCGGCGGGGTGTGGCTTTGCGGGCGAACCGCTCCCAGGCGTCGGTGGGTGAGGTCACGGTGTCACCTTTCGCCGACTCCTCGCCGCGTGCTCGACTGTCCGGGCACGCGGCGAGGGTATCGGGGACTACTTCTCGGGGCTGTCGTGGCAGCAGGCGTGGCACTGGTGGCAGTCCACGTCCGGAGCACCCCACAGTTCGGCGTCGAGGGGGAAGCCCGCGGCCCGGATCGCGGCGATGGTGGTCTTCAGGACCTTCGGCTGCCCGGGGCGTTCCTCGGGCAGGTGGTGCGGGTACGTGCCGCGTGCTCCAGGCAGAAGGCGATGCACCGGGGTGTGTCGAGCACGAACGAGTGGATGCCCTTGTCGACCTGTGGCGTGGGGCCCACGGGGTGTCGGGGGTCTGTGCCGCGCCACGGTCTGCCCGAAGGCTCGCTCTGCGGGAGCCCGGTCCATGTCGTGATCACATATGGTCAGCGGTACTTCACGCCCACACCTGGCGGGTACGCGAGCCTCTGGGGTGCGCCGGGCGAGGCGATGTCGAGGCGGGAACTGGCGGAGGCCGTGAACGCCTGGCTCTGGGCGACAGCCGGCACACTTCACGAATTGGATGCACGTGTCATCGCCCGCTATGAGCGTGGAGCGGTGCGCTGGCCGGGGGCGCACTATCGCGCCGCGCTGCGTCACGCGCTGGGCGCCCGCACCGACGCCGCGCTCGGATTCCGGCCTTCGAGCAGGCACACGGCCCGGTCGGGGGTGCCCACGACGGCCACGTGGACAGCGGCGACGATGGCGGAGAACGCGATCACGCTGACCCAGGACGACCTGATGCCCACCACTCGACGCGCTCTGCTCACCGGCACCGCCGCCCTGTCGGGGACTGCGCTGCTCACCACCCTGCGTCCCCTGCTCGACCGCGCGGCGGCGGGGACCAGTGCGTTCACCTCCGATGAGCTGATCGCTGCCGAGGAGTTGGTGCGGACTCTGCGGTCGTGGCACTCCGCCAACGCGGTACTGGCCCGATCGGCGGTGATCGCCCAGCTCCACTCCCACATGGGCGGGTTGCGCACAGCGCCGCAGGGGACGCCCTCCACCTGCCGAGCCTTCCGGGTCGGTGCGGAACTGGCCGACATCGTGGCCTCGATGGCGGCCGACGCCACCGAACCCGTCACAGCCCAGCGCTACTTCGTCTTGGCGGTGCAACTGGCCCACGTCGCCGGTGACGACGCGCTCGCCGCGGTCACCTTGGCATCCCTGGCCCGCCAGTGCTTCGACCAGGGCAGTCCCGATGACGGACTTGAGATGGTCCAACTCGCCCAGTACACCACCCGGCGCACCGCCACCCCGCGCCTGCGGGCGCTGCTGGCCACCCGAGTGGCATACGCCCGTCAAGGCCAGTCAAAGGCCTTCTTGCGTACGGTGGCCGTGGCGGAGGATCACCACAGCGAAGGTCTCCGAGACGCCGACCGTGCCACCGGTCTGATCGACGGGGTACTGCCCTTGGCCGTCCCCCGGGTCACCGGGCGCGTCGGGTCCAGGCTCGTCGACTTCCACCGCGAATCGGCGGTCCTGGCGAGCAACCCCACCGTGCGCGGAATCCGAGACGCGATCACCGATCTCGTTCCCACCCACCGCCCTTCCCGAGGAACCCCGTGCGCATAGGAATCACCGGTCACAGCAACCTGACCGCCGCCACCACCACCCTCGTCGCCGATGCCCTCCGCGACACCCTCGGCGCACACCGGGGCTCGAACCTGGTCGGTGTCACCTGCCTCGCCCGCGGCGCCGATCAGGTCTTCGCCCGTGTCGTCCTCGAACTCGGCGGGGTGGTCGAGGTCGTGCTGCCCGCGGCCGACTACCGCGAGCGCAAGGTCAAACCCGACAACACCGCCGACTTCGACGCCCTCGTCGGCGCGGCGCACCTGGTGCGAACGATGCCCTTCGACACCTCGGATCGTTCCGCCTACATGGCGGCGAGCGAACACGTGCTCGGCACCGTCGAGGCGATCGTGGCCGTCTGGGACGGCGTGCCGTCGGCGGGGAGCGGCGGCACAGGTGACGTGGTCGAGGCCGCACACCGACGCGGTGTACCCGTCACCGTCGTCTGGCCCGCGGGCGCGGAACGCAGCCGCTGACGGCAGCGGCCAGACGCGCCCACAACGCTCTCCGACAGGTTCGCACAGCGCCCGGTGCGACCGACCCCACCGTGCGTCCTACAGACGGCCCGCGTCGATCACGCGGCGCAGGAATTCGCGGGTGCGCGGCTGCTCCGGGTTGCCCAGGACCTGGGTGGCGGGGCCGGACTCGACCACCCGCCCGCCGTCGAGGAAGCAGATGCGGTCGGCGACCTGGCGGGCGAAGCCCATCTCGTGGGTGGCCATCAGGATGGTGCGGCCCGCCGCGGCGATCTCCCGGACCAGGCCCAGGACCTCGCCGACCAGTTCCGGGTCGAGGGCGCTGGTGATCTCGTCCAGGAGCAGCAGCCTCGGGTCGTAGGCCAGTGCGCGCACCAGGGCCACCCGTTGCTGTTGGCCGCCGGAGAGCCGGTCGGGGTAGGCCGTGGCCCGGTCGGCCAGGCCGACTCGGGTCAGGAGCTCCATGGCGGTGGCGGTGGCCTCGGCGGGGGCCACGCCGTGCACCACCCGGGGGGCCAGGGTGATGTTGTCCAGGACCGTCATGTGCGGGAACAGGTTGTACGCCTGGAAGACCACGCCCATGTCGCGGCGGGCGAGGTCGGGGTCGACCCTGGGGTCGGAGACGTCGCGGCCGAGCAGGTGGATCTGGCCGTCGTTGATGTCCTCCAGGAGGTTCACGCAGCGCAGCAGGGTCGACTTGCCGGAGCCGGAGGCGCCGATGAGGGCGACCACCTCGCCCTCGGCGACCTCCAGGTCCACCCCGTCGAGCACCCGCTTGCCGCCGTACTCCTTGACGAGTCCGGTGACGCTCAGCACGGTCACAGTGCCCCCTGCCTGCGCGCCGCCCGGCGCGACGCCCAGTCGGCCAGCCTGCCCGAGGGGACGGCCAACAGCACGAACAGCAGCCCGGCCACCACGTACGGGGTGAAGTCGTAGGCCAGCGACGACTCGATCTGCGCCGCGCGCACCGCGTCGACCGCGCCCAGCACCGAGATCAGCCCGCAGTCCTTCTGCAGTGCCACGAAGTCGTTGAGCAGGGCGGGCAGCACCCGCCGCACCGCCTGCGGGAGGACCACCAGGCGCAGGGTGCGGCGGTGGTCCAGGCCCAGCGACCGCGCCGCCGCCACCTGCGACGGGTGCACCGACTCGATGCCCGCGCGGAACACCTCGGCCACGTAGGCGGAGTACACCAGCACCAGGGCGATCCCGCCCAGCACCACCGGGTCGGTGGGGACACCGGACAGCCGCAGCCCGGGCAGGCCGAAGCCGACCAGGTACAGGCAGATCAGCAGCGGCAGCCCGCGGAACAGGTCGACGTAGGCCGTCGACAGCGCCCGCAGCGGGAACCACACCGGGCCGCGCAGCGTCCGCGCCGCCGCGACGAGCAGGGCCAGCACCAGGACCGCGACCTCGCACACCACCAGCACCCTGGCGTTGAGCCACAGGCCCTCGGCCACCGCGGGCAGGGAGCGCAGCGCGACCCGCCAGTCGAAGAACGAGTCGCGCACCCGCGGCCAGCCCGGTGCGCCGGTGACCCCGAACCAGACGGCGGCGGCGAACACCACCGTGGAGGCCAGTGCGACCAGGGTGGAGCGCCGGGCCCGGGAGCGCCGGTAGGCCAGGCGCTCCCGCTGCAGGTCGCTGATCACTTCAACTCGGGGGCGTTGCCCGCCGCGGCCAGCCACTCCTGTTCCAGCCGCGCCAGCGTCCCGTCGGCGCGCAGGGCGTCGACGGCGCCGGAGACGCACGCGGTCAGCGGGCTGCCCTTGTCCAGCACGGCGCCGAACCGCTCCGGTTCGCCGCCGCCGCGCGGGAGCTGGCCGACGATCGCGCCGTCGGTCAGCTCGGCGGAGGTCACGTAGAACGCCGTCGGCAGGTCGAGCACGAGCGCGTCGACCTGCCCGTTGCCCAGGGCGGCCTTGGCGTCGTCGTTGGTGTTGTAGACGGCCACCTCCTGCTCCGGGTCGAGCGCGGTCGCCGCGGTGTAGGAGGTGGTGCCGACCTGGGCGCCCAGCTTGACCCCGCGCAGGTCCGCCAGCGACTTCGCCCCCGCGGCGGGGGAGGTCTTGAGCGCCACCACGGCCTGGGCCACGTCGTAGTACGGCGTGGAGAAGTCGACGGCCTGCTTGCGCTCGTCGGTGATGGAGAACTCGGTGAGGTTGGCGTCGAAGGTCTTGGGGCCGGGCTGGATCGCCGCGGTGAAGGTGACCCTGGTCCAGGCCACCTCCTCGCGGCTGTAGCCGAGCTCGCCCGCCACGGCGTAGGCCACCGCGGACTCGAAGCCCTTGCCGGAGGTGGGGTCGTTGTCGACGTACCAGGGCTGGTACACCGGCTCGTCGGTGGCGAAGGTGAACTTGCCCGCCGTGCGGGTCTTGAGCGAGGACTTGGCGCAGTCACCACCGGAGCGGGCGGTGCCCTCGTCGGTCGGGGCGCAGGCGGCGACCCCGCCCGCCAGGGTGACGGCGGCGAGGAGCAGAGCGGTCGTACGCATGTGGGCCATCATCGCGCACCCGCGGCCGGGTGCCCGCACTCCGGGACGGCGCGTCGGCCGCACGTCCCGGGGTGGGCGCCGAGTCGGTCGGGAGTTTTCGGCGCCGGGGGTCTGGATCGGGCGGGCCGGGCGGTCTAGGTTCGGCGTACTTCGCGCAGGAGGAGGGCCCGTGGACGCCGGGAACCGTTGTGGCACAGGTGCATCCGTTCGGCTGGCAGCCGTTCGGAGCAGCCGGTGAGCGCCTGGCCGGAGTTGCGCGAGACCCGGGTGGTGCGCTCGGGAAGTCCACTGGGGACGGTCGTGTCGTGCAGCCTCACCGACATGATGCTGTCGGGCCTGCCGGTGTCGGTGGTGTTCTTCTACCGGGTCGCCCCCGACCTCGGGCGCCTCGCGGACGGGCTGGCGAGGGCACTGGGCCACGTGCCCGCCTTCGGCGGCAGGCTGCGGCAGGCGGGCGACTCGCTGGAGATCGTCTGCGACGACGCGGGCGTGCCGCTGGCCGTCTACGACCTCGACGACACCCTGCCCGAGGCCATCGCCAGGGCCACGCTGCCCGCCGCGGGCCAGGTCGACCACGTCGACGCGCCCCGGGCCCGCGCGGGCGCCGACCCGCTGCTGACCGTCCGGGTCAGCCTGCTCTCCGACGGCGGCATGGCGCTGGGCTGCTCCTGGCACCACGCCGTCGGCGACATGGCGGCGTTCATGGTCTTCATGCGCGCCTGGTCGGCCTTCACCGAGGGCGGCGAACCCCCGGCGACCGACCTGGTCACCGACCGCGAGACCTACCTCGACACCGTGCTGCCGGAAGGCGGCGCCGACCGCCCCGGCTTCACGTTGCCCGAGGGCGAGCACGCCGCGGAACTCGACCGGCACCTGGCCGCCGCCACCCGGGCCAACCGCACCACCCAGATCCACTTCCCCCGGCCCGAGGTCGACGCCCTGCGCGCCGCCGTCACCGCTGACGCGGGCCGCAGGCTGTCCACCAACGACGTCGTCTGCGCGCACGTCGCCAGCACCGTCCGCGCCCTGGACGAGGACACCGAAGTGCGCTGGTTCGCCATGCCGGTCAACGTCCGGCGCACCCTCGGCCTGCCCGACGACGTCGTCGGCAACTTCGTCAGCGAGGTCTTCCTCCCCGCCCCCGCCGACCGCACCGCGCACGCGGTGGCCATCCGCACCGAGGTCGACGCCTTCGCCTCCCGGCACCTGAACCTGCGCGCCAACCGCGAGTTCGTCCGCCGCGTCGGCCCCGCCAGGGTGCTGGAGTGCGTGCCGACCGGGTTCGACCCGGGCAACCGCACCCTGTCGATCACCAACTGGAGCCGCTTCGGCGTCTACGGCGTCGTCTTCGACGGCACCGCGCCCGCGTTCTTCAGCCCCACCACCAACCTGGCCCTGCCCTGGGTCGGCTGGCTGGTGGAGGGCTTCGACGACTCCGGCCTGCTGTGCACCCTGACCCTCCCGGCGAGGCTGGCGGCCAGGCTCCGCGCCCCCGCCGGGCAGGCCCTCCTGCACGCGCACCGCCCGGCGGGCACCGAGGTCCCCGAACTGGCCGCCCGGATCCGCAAACTGGCCTGATCCTCGCCCCCGGCTACCTGGCCTGCGCCGCGGTGGCCGTTCTGGCGGTCGTGCCGTTCCTGCTCGGGTACCGGGAGCCGGAGGACCTGCCCGCGCTGGTGGGGGCGGGGCGGAAGTCGACCATCCGGATCACCCCGGACCTGGCCTGGGCGTGGGCAGGCCGCTTCCTGATCACCCTCGGTTTTGCCCTGGTCACCCGGTGCTCTACCACCTGACCCTCGACGACCCGCAGCGCGGCGTGCTGGTCGTCACCGCCGTCACCGTGCTCGGCGCCCTGGTCTCCGCCCTGGTCACCGGCCGCTGGTCCGACCGCGTCGGCAGGCGCGAGGTGTTCGTGGCGGTGGTCGGCGGGCTGCTCGTGCGGCGGGTCCGCCCGGTCGGCTGACCGGGTTCCCCGAACGCGACAACGGCC
>NZ_JAJCXD010000071.1:0-25738 GCF_021056305.1 Actinokineospora sp. PR83 | reverse complement strand
CCCAGCCCGGCGAGCGCGGCGCGCAGCCCGGCCAGGTCGGCAGCGGCGGCGGTGGCCGGGTGCTCGGCCGAGGTGGGCGGCCCGGTGCGGCCCGCGAGCACGATCCGGCAGCGCGCCGCCCCGGCGAGGGCGGTGGCCACCCTGGCGGTGATGCCGCGGGCGCCGCCGACGAGCAGCACCACCGAGTCCGGGGTCAGTCCGATGGCCTCGGCCTCGGCGTCGCCGGTCCCGGCCGGGCCCGCGCCGGTGGCGGCGAGGGCGCCAAGCGGGGTGGGCAGCAGGTCGAAGGCGAGCCTGCTCTCGCCCGCGACCACGACCGGCTCGGTGCCGGGGGTGAGCAGTTCGCCGATGATCGCCCCGGCCGCGTCGGCGGGCAGCTCGTCCCACTCCACCAGCCGGGACGTGGTGTCCGGGTACTCCCGGCGCAGCGTGCGGAAGAACCCGCGCATCCCCGCGGTGCGCACCGGGTCGCCGTGGGCGACGCCGAGGAGCCAGCGGGGCCGCCGGGTGAGCACGGACCGGAACATGGCGAACGCGGTGGGCAGCAGCGGTTCCTCGGTGGGCAGGCACACCAGCCCGTCGACCCGGTCGACCCACTCGGCCAGCTCGGGGAACCCGGTCAGCGGCACGGCCAGCGCCCCGCGCGCCGAGAGCTGCCCGGCCAGCTCCTCGACCAGTTCCGGGGTGCCGCCCGCGATGAGGATGGAGCAGCCGAACAGCGCGGTGGGGTCGTCGGAGGGCACCCCGGCCGCGTCGACCAGTCCGAGCACGTACCGCCCCGGTGCCTCTCCCAGCACCTCGGGCGCCCGCGCGGCGACGGGGGCGGGGGCCGCGGCGGGGGCCTGGGCGGCGGGTGCGGGTGCGAGCAGCGCGGCGAGTTCCGCCGCGGTCCGCGCCCGCACCAGGTCCTCCACGTCGGCCGAGCCGCCGAACCGGGCGATCAGCTCGCCCGCGATCTCGGTCCGCTTGATCGAGTCGACGCTCAGGTCGGCTTCCAGGTCGAGTCCCGGCTCCACCATCTCGACGGGGTAGCCGGTCCGCTCGGCGATCACGCCGAGCACCGAGCCCAGCGCGTCCTCGACCGGGACGGCGGCGGGCGCGGCGACCGGCGCGGGCGGGCCCAGCAGCGCGGCCAGCTCCGCCGCGGTCCGCGCCCGCACCAGCTCCTCCACGTCGACCGAACCACCGACCCGGGCCACCAGCTCCCCGGCGATCTCCGTGCGCTTGATCGAGTCGACGCTCAGGTCGGCTTCCAGGTCCAGCCCCGGCTCCACCATCTCCACCGGGTAACCGGTCCGCTCAGCGATGACGCCGAGCACGACGTCCAGCGCGTTCACCACCGGCGCGGCACCCACCGGCACACCAACCACCGGCACAGCACCCGCGGGCGCGGCGGTGCCCGAGGGGGCGAGCAGGGCGGCCAGCTCACCGGCCGTGCGGGCGCGCACCAGGTCTTCGACGTCCGCGCCGCCGCCGAGGCGGGAGCGCAGTTCGCCCGCGATCTCCGTGCGCTTGATCGAGTCCACGCTCAGGTCGGCTTCCAGGTCCAGCCCCGGCTCCACCATCTCCACCGGGTAACCGGTCCGCTCGGCGATCACGGCGAGCACGGTGGACAGCGCGTCCACCGCGGGCGCGGCGAGCGGGAGCGGCGTGGCGGCGGGCAGCGTGGACGGCAGGGCAGGCAGCGCGGTGGCGGGCAGGGCGGTCGGTGCGGCGGGGGCGGCACCGAGGTAGCCCAGCAGCACGTCGCGCTGGGCGGCCATCAGCTCCCGGCTGGAGCGGATGTACTCCGCCACCAACTGGTCCCGCGTGCCGCCCGCGGCGATCGGCGCGGGCGCGGCCGACAGCGGTGCCACCCGGCGGGCGGGCGCGAGCCCCCCGGCGACCGGCTGACCGGACGCGGTGCGCACCAACTGCCCGTCGATGGTCCACTGCGGAGCGGCAGGGGCGGGCAGCGAGCCGACGTCCAGGCCGCCGCGGCCCGAGGTGAGCCAGCCGGTGCGCAGCCGCACCCCCGCGACCGCCAGCTTCGCCAACGCGTGCAGCAGCGCGGGCAGCCCACCGTCGCGGGTGGACTCCAGGCTGACGACGGTGTGCGGGCGCTCGCCCAGGGTGGCGCGGACCAGGTTGCCCAGCACCCGGCCGGGCCCGGCCTCCAGGAACACCCGGGCGCCGTCGGCGTACATGGCCTCGACCTGGCCGACGAACAGCACCGGCGAGGCGAGCTGCGCCGACAGCTCGTGCCGGATGCCCGGCGCGTCGTCGACGTACGGGCGGGCCGTGCGGTTGGCCCACACCGGCACCCTGGGCGGGGCGAAGTCGACCCCGGCCAGCCGCTCGGCGAACGCGTCGGCGGCCCCGGCGACGACCGGGCTGTGGAACGCGCAGGCCACCTCGATGCGCTTGGCGGGCAGCCCGGCCGCGCGCAGCACCTCGACGGCTTCGGCGACCAGCGCGGTGGGCCCGGAGATCACCATCTGCCGGTGCGCGTTGTGGTTGGCGACCACGACCCGACCGGCCAGCATCGCCGACTCCAGCGCGGCCTGCACCTCGCCGTACTCGCCGGTGACCGCGGCCATGGTGCCCGGGTCCGCACTCGCGGCGGCCAGGATGGTCTCCGCGCGCACCTCGCTCAGCGGCAGCAGCCGCGCCGGGTCCAGCGACCCGGCCGCGACCAGGGCGACCAGTTCGCCGTAGGAGTGCCCGGCGTACATGTCCGGTTCGACGCCGAGCTTGCCGAGCAGCTCGTTCGCGGCCAGGCCGGTGGCGCCGAGCGCGGGCTGGGCCACCCTGGTGTCGCGCAGCGCGTCGCGCTGGGCGGCGGCGGTCTCGGGGGTGAACGCGTCCGGCGGGAAGATCGCGTCGGCGAGCGCGCCGCGGCCCAGGTGCCTGGCCAGGTCGGGGAAGGCGACGAACAGCTCGGCGAGCATCCCCGGCCGCTGGCTGCCCTGACCGGGGAACAGCACGGCGAGCTTGCCCGCGGGCTGCCCGTCGGCCCGGTACAGCCCGGCCTTGGGGTCGGTCTCCCCCGCCAGCGCCCGGCGCAGCAGGGTGGTCAGCGAGTCCAGGTCCGACGCCACGACGGCGACCCGCACCGGGGCGGTCTCCCGCTCGGTGCGCAGCGCGGTCGTGCGGGCCAGGTCGAGCAGCGTCCACGGGTTGCCCGCGGCGGCGTTGGCGGTGGCGGTCTGCAACAGCCGGTCGACCTGGCGGTGCGCGGCGGCGTCGTCGGCGCCGTGGAAGGTGAACAGCTCCGCGGGCCAGCGGCGCACCCCGCGGCGGGTGAACGCGGCCGAGGCGTGCCCGGTGAGCACGACGTGGAAGTTGGTGCCGCCGAAGCCGAAGGCGCTCACCCCGGCCACCCGCTCGGCCGGGTCGCGCGGCCACGGGGTGGCGGTGGCGCGGAAGGCGAGCGGGCCGTCCGGGGTCCAGGCCGGGTTCGGCGCGGTGACGTGCAGGGTGGGCGGGCGGACCCCGGTGTGCAGGGCCATCGCGGTCTTGATCAGCCCGGCCAGGCCCGCGGCGCACTTGGTGTGCCCGATCTGGGACTTGACCGAGCCGACGACGGTGCCGCCGGGGCGGGCGCCCGCCTCGGTGAAGACCTCGGTGAGGGTGCGCAGCTCGGTGCGGTCGCCGACCACGGTGCCGGTGCCGTGCGCCTCGACCAGTTCGACGTCGGCGGGTGAGACCCCGGCGGCGGCGTAGGCGCGGTGCAGCGCGCGGCGCTGGCCGTCGGCGCGCGGGGCGGTCAGGCCGAGGGCCTTGCCGTCGCTGGCGGTGCCGACGGCCTTGATCACCGCGTAGATCCGGTCGCCGTCGTGCTCGGCGTCGGAGAGGCGCTTGAGCACCACGCAGGCCACGCCCTCGCCCAGGGCGATGCCGTCGGCGCGGGAGTCGAAGGTGCGGCAGGCCCCGGTCGGCGACAGCGCGCCGACGGAGGAGAACAGCAGGTAGTCGTCGATGGCGTTGTGCAGGTCGGCGCCACCGGCGAGCATCACCTCGGCGTTGCCGGAGGCGAGTTCCTTGCACGCCACGTCCACCGCGGCCAGCGAGGACGCGCAGGCGGCGTCGACGGTGTAGTTGGCGCCGCCGAGGTCGAGCCGGTTGGCGATGCGGCCGGAGATGACGTTGGCCAGCCTGCCGGGGAAGGAGTCCTCGGTGAGCCGGGGGAGCTGGTCGTCGAGTTCCGGGGGCACCGCGCCGAAGTAGGCGGGCAGCGCCATCCGCAGGTTCGCCGCGGTGGCCAGGTCGGACCCGGGCTCGGCGCCGAACACCACACCGGTCCGGTCGCGGTCGAAGCCGCCGTGGGCGTAACCGGCGTCGACCAGCGCGCGGTGGGCGGCCTCCAGGGCGAGCAACTGCACCGGTTCGATGGCCGCGAGCGCGGCGGGCGGGATGCCGTAGCGCAGCGGGTCGAACGGCACGGGGTCGAGGAAGCCGCCCCACTTGGACGGGGTGCGGTCGCCGGAGCCCCTGGTGGCCGCGGGGTCGTGGTAGACCTCCGGGTCCCAGCGGTGCGCGGGGACCTCGGTGACGCTGTCGAGGTTGCCGACGATGTTGGCCCAGAACGACGCCAGGTCACCGGCTCCGGGGAACACGCAGGACATGCCGACCACGGCGATGTCCAGCGGTTCCGGCTCGGGGCGCTGCGGGCGCTCGACGCCCAGTTCGGCGCGCACGGCGGTGGCCCTGGCCCGGTGGAACTCCCCGGCCCGGGTGGTCACGTCGGCGTGCAGCCCGGCCACGGTGGTGACCGCCGAGCGCAGCGTGGCGACCTGACCGGCCATGAACAGGCCCTGCTCCAACTGCCCGTCCGCGTCCACGTCGACCAGGTCCGGGCCCTCGCGGCGCAGGCCCTTGCTGGCGATGCGCAGCCGCCCGGTGTTGAGCCGCTCCAGTTCCTCCCACACCTCGCGCTGCGGCACGCCGGACTCCAGCAGCCGCCTGCCGGTCTCGTCGAAGGTGTCGGTGAACGGGCTGGGCACGCAGCGGGTGGCGTGCCCGGGGGCGGTGCGCAGCACGGCGGTGGTCTCGGCGGCCACGACCTGCCGCTGGAAGGTCTCGGTGACCGCGCCGTGCGCGACGGCCTCCTCGGTGAACAGGTACCCGGTGCCCATCAGCACCCCGACCTCGGCGCCCCGGTCGGCCAGCGGACCGGCGAGCGCGGCGACCATCGCCGCCGAGCGGGCGTCGTGCACCCCACCGGCGAACAGGACCTGCACGCCCGCGACGTCGGCGCGGTCGCGCAGCACGTCGAGCTGGGCCTGCCAGAGCGCGAAGCTGGTGCGCGGGCCGACGTGGCCGCCGCACTCGGCGCCCTCGAAGACGAACCGGCGCGCGCCCGCGTCGAGGAACTGGGTCAGCAGCCCGGGTGAGGGCACGTGCAGGAACGTGGCGATGCCGACGTCCTCCAGCGCCCTGGCCTGGTCGGGGCGGCCACCGGCGATCAGCGCCACCGGCGGGCGCAGCTCGCGGATCACCTCGAGCTGGGCGGCGCGCAGCTCGGCCGGGGCGAACCCGAGCACGCCGACGCCCCACGGCCGCTCGCCCACCCGGGCGGCGGTCTCGACCATCAGCTCCCGGCTGCGCTCGCCGGAGGACAGCGCCAGTGCCAGGAACGGCAGCCCGCCCTCGGCCGCGACGGCGGCGGCGAACCCGGCGGTGTCGCTCACCCTGGTCATCGGGCCCTGCGCGACCGGCAGCCCGGTGCCCAGCGCGGCGGCCAGCGGCGAGCCGGGGCGCAGCACGGCCGGGCGGTCCTCGCGCACGGCGTCGGCCACGGCGTTGAGGACCGCGCGGACGGCGCGGGCCACGCCGCCGAAGCGGGTCAGGAAGCCCGCGGCGAGGTAGGCGTCCTGGCCGATCGGCAGGCTGCCGGTGGCCGGGGCGCGGCGGGGCAGCACCCGGTGCCCGTCGACGACGACGGTGTCGGTGCCGTCCCCGGTGGACAGTGCCGCGACCAGCGCGTCCGGCACGTCGGCCTCGGGCAGCAGGGCGAGCTGGGTGTCCAGGACGACCCCCGCCGCGCCGCCGACCACGGCCGCCGCGGCGGTGTCCGGGCCGATCCCGCCGCACAGCCACACCGGCAGTGACAGGCCGGGGGCGGACAGGAGCTGTTGCAGCAGCACGAACGCGCCGGTGTCGCCGACCCGCCCGCCCGCCTCGTTGCCGCGGGCGATCACCCCGTCGGCGCCCTGGTCGTTCGCGGCCCTGGCCTCGGCCAGGGAGGTGACCTCGACCAGCACGAAGTACCGGTCGGGCACGTCGGCGACCCGCCAGGCGGAGTCGCCGCCGAGCACCACCACGGCCAGCCGCTCGACCGCCGCGCCGAGCACGGCGGCGACGTCGGCGAACCCGAGGTCGCAGTCGGCGGGCACCCGGATGCCGAAGCGGCGCTCGGCGGGCCAGCCCGCCGCGTAGCGCAGGGCGGCGCGGGCGACCCGGTCGCCCGCGCCGAGGTCGAGCACGCCCAGGCCGCCCGCGGCGCTGACCGCGCCGCAGAGCCCGGCGCAGGGCTGCCCACCGGGGCCGATGCCCAGCACCAGTTCGGGCCGCTCGTCCCGCGCTCCCGCCGACGCCTCCGTCATCTCCGCGCCTCCGTCGTGTCCGCGTTTCCGCGTGGTCTCGCCTGGTCTGTTGGTCAGGGGGTGGGCTGCGCGCGGCGGCCGGTGCCGCGGCGGGCCGTCGCGGCCGCGCGCCGCTCGGCGACCCAGGTCTCCGGGTCGGCGGCCTTGCGGGCGTGCAGCACGCCCACCTCGGGGTGCGGCAGGATCAGGAACCGGCCCTCGGCGATGCCCGCGACGGCGGCGTCGGCGACCTGCTCGGGTTCGATGATCGGGGCCGTCGCGGTGATCGCCCGCGCCGCCGGGTGCCCGGCCTCGACGCCGGGCATCAGGAAGTCGGTGCGCACGCCCATCGGGCACAGCGCGCTCACACCGATGCCCAGGTGGCCGTAGCCGCAGGCCAGCCACTCGGCCAGGGCGACGGCGGCGTGCTTGGTGACGGTGTAGGGGGCGTCGCCGGGCAGGCCGAGCAGGCCCACCCCGGAGGCGGTGATCAGCAGGTGCCCGCCGCGGCGGCGGGACATGCCCGGCAGCGCCGCTTGGGCCAGGTGCACGTGCGCCATCACGTTGACCGACCAGGAGTCCGCCCACTGCGCCGGGCTCGCGTGCACGCCCATGCCCGTGGCGACGCCCGCGTTGGAGCAGATCAGGTCGGCGCCGCCGTGGTCGCGCTCGACCAGGGCGACGAGGTCGCGCACCTGCTCGGGGTCGGACACGTCGGTGCGGACCGCGACGGCCGCGACCCCGAGGTCGCGCACCCGGCCTGCGACCGCGCCCGCGGCGTCGGCGTCGCGGTCGGACACGACCACCACCCGAGGCCGCTCGGCCGCCAGCCGCAGCGCGAGGGCGGCCCCGATGCCGTTGCCCGCGCCGGTGACCACCACCGACCTGCCAGGGATTTCCATGCCGTGTCCTCCGACCGGAATTGTTCCGCCTACCCGGTCCGCTCGACCGGGTGCGGGCCGAGGAGTTTCCGGCGCCTGCCGGGCGAATTTAGAATGCGCCCTCAGACAACGTCAAGCAGGGGTAGTGAAGTTCTCATGGCGAACACTGTTTCTTTATGCCAACTTGTGGGTCGGTGAGCAGTTACGCCGGGTGGAGCAGTGGGTGACCGCCTGTCGAAGCGGCTGGCCGAACGGGTGATAGGCCCAGCTCAGAGGCCATAAACAGGCGGGCAACGCGAGAGTTGTTCGCGGTCCGCCCGGCGGGCGACATGTGGCCGATGTGCCAAACATGAGCAGAACCCGCATTTCTCGCCACCGGCGGGCAGACCACGCCCAATACCACCACCCCGACCGGATCACCGAATCGGTCACCCACCGTTCACAATTCCCCCAGTAACCGCAATTAGCGACCGGGGGCGTTCGCAATAGGTCCCCACGGGGATTAGGGGGAGCAGGTCCGCGACCGGGGGGCGATCCCCGTGACCCCGGACACAGAACGGCGGAGCCCGGGGGGACCGGTTCGGTCCCCCCGGGCTCCGCCGGGGTCGTGCGCGGGCGGCTCAGGCCCGCCGCGCCGGGATCAGGCGCAGTTCGGGGTCGCGGGCTTGCCCTCGATCCGGTCCTTCACGAACGCCAGCGCGTCCTTGTTGCCGGTGTAGACCAGCGTGATGTGGTCGGACTGGAACTCCTTGAACTGCACCGAGGTGCCGTTGCCGCAGAGGTCCTTGCGCAGCGTGCGGCCCTGGCTCGGGTCGACGAGGTCGTCCTGGGCGCCCAGGTACTGGTAGACCGGCACGGCGATCTTCTTGGTGCCGAGCTTGTTCTCCGCGACCCTGGCCAGCCACGGCGGGGTGAGCACCGGGCTGGTGGTCGTGTAGTCGAGCAGCTTCTTGTTCGCGTAGGTGGTCAGCAGCTCGACGGTGCAGGCGCCGTTCTCCAGGTCGCTGAACATCTTCTTGCCCGCGTCGTTCATGTAGCTCGCGAGCTTGAGGTCCGGGTACGCGTGGTCGAGGCCGAGCAGGGCGTAGGCGAGGAAGCCGAAGCCCTTCTTGCCGTCGAGAGAGAGCGCCACCTGGGTCAGGTCGGCCGGGACGCCGCCCGCGGCCACGCCCACCAGGTTGACGTCGGGGGCGTAGGTGGGCTGGACCTGCGCGCCCCACAGCGCGGCGCCGCCGCCCTGGGAGTAGCCGCGCAGCACGACCTTGGCCGACGGGCTCCACGCCACGTCCGGCAGGCGCTGGCCCGCGCGCACGATGTCGAGCATGGCCGGGCCCTCGGCTTTGCCGGTGATGTAGGTGGTCTTGCTCGGGTTGGGGCCGTAGCCCTCGTAGTCGGTCATCGCGACGGAGTAGCCCGCGGCGATGAAGTCGTTGACCGCGGGCTGCTCGTAGAGCGCACCGATCTCGGACATGTACGACGGGGTGCACTTGAACGCCGGGCCGTGCGTGCCGACCCCGAAGCTGATCACCGGGGTGGTCTTGGGGTCCTTGCCCTTGGGGGTCAGGATCGTGCCGGTCACCGCGATCGGGGCGCCGAGGGCGTTGGTCGACAGGTACATGACCTGCCAGGCGTTGATCTTGTCGGTCGCGGCCCCCGCTTTCGACGGCTTCGACCGGATGATGTCACCGGGCTTTCCCGCGGGCAGCGGGTTCGGCGGCACGTAGAAAGCGGGGTCCTCCGGTTCGGTGGAGTAGGCGGGCGCGGCGGCAGCGGCGACGGCCTGTGCTTTCACACCTTCGGCCGCCACTCCGGCAGGCGCCTGCCACACGGCCGTGACCAGGCCCAACGCCAGCAGCGGCACCATGACCGCCGCACGTGGCACACGCGTTTTCATCCTGGACAACTCGACCTCCGGAACGGCAGGAAATTATTTTCGGAAATGACAAGGAAATATTACCACCAGATAGCGCGACAATTCCTCATTGGATTCTCACAAATAGGACCATTGCGCTTTTAGTGTCCGTGACAAGCCGGATGCCCGGCGGAGCCGTGGGGCTCCACCGGGCATCCGGGGTGTGCTGGTGGGGATCAGGCCTGGTTGCGGGTCCGGCGGCGCTGCCAGAACAGCGCACCGGTACCGGCGAGCAGGAGCGCCCCGCCGATGGCCAGCGGGAGACCGATCGAGGCACCGGTGGAGGCGAGGCCGCCACTGTTGCCCGACGGGTAGTTGCCACCGGGGTAGTTGCCACCGGGGTAGTTGCCGCCACCGCCACCGTAGCCGGGCGGGTCCTGGGTCAGGACCGGCGGCAGGGTGGTGGTGACGTCGGTGGTCGTGGTGACCGGCGGGGTGGTCGCCGAGGTCGGCGGCGTGGTCGAACCCGAGGTCGGCGGGGTGGTCGAACCCGAGGTCGGCGGGGTGGTCGACCCGGAGGTCGGCGGGGTCGTCGAACCCGAGGTCGGCGGGGTGGTGGAGCCCGAGGTCGGCGGCGTGGTGGTACCACCACCGCCACCGATGGTGAAGCGGCCCAGCTCGGTGTCCTGGCCGTCGACCAGCTTGCACAGCGAGTCGAAGGTCTCCAGGCCGGTCTCGGAGCCGTCGGCCTTCTTCGGGGTCAGCGTGGTGGTGAAGTCGCCGACGTTGATGACGGTCTCGCCCGCGGCCGGGACCGGCTGCGGCGCGACGTCACCCGAGGCGGTGACGGTGAAGGTGCCCTTGGCCGGGACGTTGGTCTTGGGCACGTTCAGGCCCGGGATGGTGATGTTGATCTTGGTGCCCGCGTTGTCCGCGATGACGTTCGCCTTGGCCGAGCCCTCGACGGTGGCCGCGCCGACCAGGGACAGGCCCTGGGTGGCGGTCTCCGGCACGGTCGCGATGGCGGAGAAGTCCGTGGTGGTCAGGTTGCCACCGGCGGCGGCGGGCGGGGTCAGCGTGGCCTTGATCTGCACCCCGAGCTGCTGCTCACCGATCAGCGGGAACGGGCAGCGGTAGTTCAGCGACTTGTCGACCGTGATCGGCGTGCCGCCGCCACCGGGCTCGCTGGTGGGCGGCTCGCTGGTGCCCGAGGTGGGCTCGGTGGTGCCGGAGGTCGGCTCGGTCGTGCCCGAGGTCGGCTCCGTGGTGCCCGAGGTGGGCTCCGTGGTGCCGGAGGTCGGCTCAGTGGTGCCCGAGGTCGGGGCGGTCGTGCCACCGCCACCCGGGGCGCCGACGACGAAGTCGAGGATCTTGGCGTCCTGGCCCGGGTCCATCGTGCACTTGGACTCGAAGGTCTCCAGGCCGGTCAGGCTGCCGTCGGCCTTCCTCGGGGTCAGGGTGGTGGAGAAGTCGCCGATCACGACCGTGGTCGGGCCCTGCTTCGGGTACGCCGTGGGCACCTGGCCCTTGGCGAGCACCGTGAACGTGCCCTTGGCGGGCACGTTCGTCTTGGCCACGGCGAGGTCGGGGATGGCGATCGGCAGCGCGATGCCCGCGTTGTTCAGCGTGATCTCCGCCTTGCCGGTGCCCTCGACGGTGGCCGCGCCGACCAGGGTCAGGCCCTGGGTGGCGGTCTCCGGCACGGTCACCGTGGCGGTGAACTCACCGGCCTTGAGCTCGCCGCCCTCGTTGGCGGGCGTCTCCACCACCGTCTTGATGTTCACTGCCAGCTTCTGATTGCCGATCAGCGGGAACGGGCAGGTGTAGTTGAGCGTCTTGTCGACGGTCACCGTGGCGGCGGAGCTCTGCCCGGCCGACAGCAGCAGTCCGCCGATCACCACCCCGGTCACTCCGATGGCGGACGTCGCCGCCATCAGCTTATTCGACTTCAGAATCCTCATGTCCTCTTCCGTTTCCCGTGGGGACGCACTCGGCCCGCCGGTGGCGGGGTCGAGCCCGGGGGGTTGGGTGGTCAGCCCGGGAAACCGCGCTGACCACGGTGGCACCTATCTCGTGTCGGTCAACGCGGGGTCCGGGGTGTTGCGGACGCGGGTTCCGGTCGTCGGTCCGCCGTCCCGGCGGGTCGGCGAGCGCGGCACCGGCGGTGCCGGTTCGGTCGTGCCCCGGTGGCGGGGGCCGGACGAACGGGGGGTGCGCGGGCAGCCGGAACCGACGGCGGCTCTTGCGCGATCCGCTCCGTTGCGCGATCCCATTGTTCGTCTCCCAGCGGGACAAAACACGATCGGTTGTCAACACACCGGCGAGAATGCTGTCTTCACCAGCGCCTTACCACCCTTGTCGGATCCTGAAACACACTGACCGAATGCGCTCCGGGGACGCCGGTGGGTGGCTGAAACTTTCCAGCCACTTCAGGGCAACTTACCCATTGGTAAGATGTGATGCAAGACCCCGATAAGACGCAGATATCGGCAATTGATTGGCCGTTAATGCCAAGGGGCGGCACCCGCGCGCGCACCCCCATGACAACTGTCACGCGCTGCACCCGAATGGACGCACAGCGTGCGTCCGCCCGCCAACCGGGGTGTGACCAGCAGTTTCTGCATACCGCAGGTCGTCGAGCGGGCACTTGTCACAATCGGACGATGTTCCGGCGCCAAGTCCTCACGTCGCGACAAGAAACTTTTTCATGTTCCCGCTCACACTGGGATTTCCGGCATGTTTCTCGAACTGTTTGACACCCGAGACAACACATATTTATCGTCGGCGGAGCAAACCGGTCACCGTCCCTGTTGACACGGACGGCTGTTTTGTCACGAAGAGGTGGCGCATGACGATGGAACCGACACGGAACTCCGCAACACCGAGTTCGACCGCGGTCGGGTTGCGACTCGCGGCCCACCGCGGCGCCACCACCCCCGCGGCCGAGCGCGCCGCCGCCCCCGGCACCCCCACCGGGCGCGGGATCAGCGCCGCCAGGGCCCTCTGGTCCGCCATCCCCCCGGAGCTGTCGGTGCGCATGCGCAGGCAGTCCGGCGACCTCGTGCGCGAGGTGATCGGGGAGATCCAGGCCGCCGTGCCCGCCTACGCCCAACCGCTGCGGGGCCAGTTCCGCGAGGTGCTGGTCGGCTCGGTGGAGATGGCGATCGTGCGCTGCTTCGACAGCTCCGGCGACGTCAACGGGGCCGTGCACGACTGGACGAACGCCTTCACCTACGCGGGCAAGGTCGAGTACGCCCAGGGCCGCACCATGGACGCGCTGCAGACCGCGGTCCGCGTCGGCGCCCGGGTGGTCTGGCGGCGGATGAGCGCCGTCGGCCGCACCATGGGCGTGCCCACCGAGACCCTGTTCACCCTGGCCGACCGGATCTTCGCCTACGTCGACGAGGTCTGCGCGATCGCCATCGCCGGCTACACCGAGGCGCAGGGCAACGCGACCGGCGCCCTGGAGCGCCGCCGCAGGCAGCTACTCAAGCTGATCCTGTCGAACCCGCCGGTGCCCCCGCAGGCGATCGCCGACCTGGCGGGCACCACCGACTGGGTGGTGCCCGAGCGGCTGGCGGTGATCGCCCTGGAGTACCGGCCCGCCGCCGACCAGCTCCCCGCCTCCGTCTTCGGCGGCGACGTGCTGGTGGACCTGGAGAGCGCCGACCCGTGCCTGGTCGTGGCCGACCCGGACGCGCACCTGCCCGCGCTGGTGGGCGAACTGGCGGGCCGCCGCGCCGCCATCGGCCCGACCGTCCCACTGGCCGAGGCCCACCGCTCGCTGTCCTGCGCCCGCCGCACCCTGGTGCTGGCCCAGCGCGGGGTGCTGCCCGACGAGAAGGTGCTGCGCTGCTCCGAGCACCTGTCCGCGCTGGTGCTGCTGTCCGACGAGTTCCTGCTCGACCAGCTCACCCAGCGCGCCCTGGAGCCGTTCGCCGACCTCACCCCCAAGCAGCGCGACCGGCTGACCACCACCCTGCTGGCCTGGCTGGAGACCCGGGGCGGCATCAACGAGATCGCCACCCGCCTCGACGTGCACCCGCAGACCGTGCGCTACCGCATGCACCAGATCGAGGAACTCCTCGGTGACCGGATCGACGACCCGCAGGAGCGGCTGTGCATGGAGATCGCCCTGCGCGCCCGCACCCTGCTCGACCCCGGCGTACCCGCCCAGCGCAACCCCCACGACGAGGACGACGAGGAAGCCGCCCCGGCACCGATCTCCCTGGTGGGTCGGCGCCGCTGACCCCGACCGGGCGGCGCGAAAGCGCCACGGCCCGCGCCCGCACCCGCGGTCCCCGGAGCTGGTCACCAGGCGTGACCACGCAGCGCAACCCACCGGTCGCCGACAGCACCCGACCGTGGGGTTGTGTCCTGCGGGCCGAAGCGTAGCGTCGGAGGGGTCCCACTCTTGGTGACGCTGCGTTGGGAATGCCGCCCGGGCCCCTGCTCCGGGCAGCGACCGAGCATTTTCATCGTGGCCGCCCCGACCTCCCGGAGCGCCACATGCCCGAGACGATGACCCTGTCCGTGCGGCACGACCACATCGCCGACGTGCCGGTGCTGCGGCTGTCCGGCGACATCGACCTGGCCACCCGCGACACCGCCGCCGCGGCCATCGCCGTCCGCCAGCGCGGCAGGCCGCCGGTGCTGGTCCTCGACCTCGGCGGGGTCGACTTCCTCGGCGCCTGCGGGCTGTCGCTGCTGGTCCGCGCCCGGCGGCGGGCTGAGGACGACGGCGGGGTGCTGCTGGTGGTGGGGTGCGGGCGGTCGGTGCTGCGGGGGCTTGAGGTGACGGGGCTGTTGGGGGCGGTCCAGCCGTACACGAGCATCGCGGAGGCGCTGGTGGCCATCGGGACGATCCCGAGGCAGCGCACGCGCTGAGGCTGGGTTTCGGCTCTCGCGCGGGGGCCGGGTGTCGGCCGTGTGCTTCGGCTCAAGCGCCGGTCGTTTGTCGGTGGTGCCCGGGTGGATCTGCTCGGCCGTGCCTGTGTATCAAAGCCCGGTCGTTTGTCGGTGGTGCCCGGGTGGGTGGATCTGCTCGGGCGGGGCCCCTACGCCGATCATGCGCCCAGTGTGACCGAGTGGGGCTGAAGAGATGCCCCACAGCCCAAGCAGGCTCGCACATGATCGGCACCCCCACCCAAGCACATCCACCCACCCGGACCTCTACGTAGCCGGGCCGGCGGTTGCGGGGGTGGTCGGCGGCTGCGCAGGGTGGGGTTGCGGGTGGCTGGCCGCCGGGCCGGCGGTTGGTGGGGTGGTCGCTGGCTGCGCAGGGTGGGGTTTGGGCGGCTGGCCGCAGGGCCGGCGGTTGGTGGGTGGCCGCTGGGGTTGGCGTGGCCGACCGCCCGGCCGGCGGGTGGCGGGGCGGTCGGCAGCTACGCAGGTGGGGTCCTGGTCGCAGGCCGCCGGGCTGGCGGGTGGAATTGGTGTGGCTGGTGGGTGCGGGTCAGTCCCTCTCGATCAGGTGACCGACCACGTCCGGTCCCGGGTGTGCTGCTCCGGAACCGTCGCGGCGGGGTTCGATGGCGGGGAGTTCCACCGCGGAACCGTTCTTGCCCGCGGCGGCCGGGCGGGAGCCGACCCAGGCGAGGACGAGGCCGGTTTCGCCCTTGAGGAACCGGTGGGCGCGGACGCCTCCGGTGGCGCGGCCCTTCGCCGGGTACTCGGCGAAGGGGGTGACCTTGACCGACTGGCCGGTGGAGGTGACGACCACCGGTTCGCCGTGCGTGGAATCGTCCGTGGCCACCGCGCCGAAGAACAGGGCGTGGGCGTTCGCGGGGAGGTTGATGCCTGCCATGCCGCCGCCCTTGAGGCCCTGGGGGCGGACCAGGCTTGCCGCGTAGCGCAGGAGTGCGGCCTCCGAGGAGACGAAGACCAGGGATTCGGTGCCGTCGCGGAGCCAGGTGGCGCCGATGATCTCGTCGCCCGGTTTGAGGGAGATGATCTCGAACTCGTCGGAGCGGACGGGCCATTCCGGGGCGCAGACCTTGACCACGCCCTGGCGGGTGCCCAGGGCCAGGCCGGGTGAGCCCGCCGCCTGCTCGCCCAGGGGGGCGATGCCGACGACCTTCTCGCCCTTGGCCAGGGGGACCAGTTCGCTGGCCGCCATGCCGCCGCTGAGCGACACGGTGCCCACCTGCTCGGGCAGCACCGGCAGCGGGAGCACGTCGGTCTTGAACGCGCGGCCGTGGTTGGTCACCAGCAGCACCTGGCCGCGCGCGGTGGAGTGGACCACGGCGCTGACCGCGTCGTGGCGGGCTCGGCCGTTGCGCCTGCGGGCCTCGGAGGACTCCTCGGATTCCGCCGCCGTGCGGGCCACCAGGCCGGTGGCCGAGAGGATCACCTGGCACGGGTCGTCGGCGACCTCCAGCGGGCCCGCGGGCTTGGACGCGGCCAGGACCTCCTTGAGGTCGCCGTCGATCAGGGCGGTCCGGCGCTCGGCGGTGAGGTCCTTGGCCACCCGGCCCAACTCGGCCGACACGACCCGGCGCAGCACGGCGTCGTCGTCGAGGATCTTGGCCAGTTCGGCGATCTCGGTGGTGAGGCGGTCCTGCTCGGTCTCGAGTTCGAGCTTGTCGAACTTGGTCAACCGGCGCAGCGGCGTGTCCAGGATGTACGAGGCCTGGACCTCGGAGAGGCCGAAGCGCGACATCAGCCCGGACTTCGCGGCGGCGGCGTCCGCGCTGGAGCGGATGAGCGCGATGACCTTGTCGATGTCGACCAGGGCCCGCAGCAGGCCCTCGACCAGGTGCAGCCGCTCCTCGCGCTTGCGCTTGCGGTACCGGGTGCGCCGGGTGACCACCTCGTAGCGGTGCTTGAGGAACACCTCCAGCAGCGCCTTGAGCCCGAGCGTGCGCGGCTGCCCCTCGACGAGCACCAGGTTGTTGATGCCGAAGGACTGCTCCATGGGCGTCAGCCGGTAGAGGTCGGCCAGCAGCGCCTGCGGGTTCACCCCCACCTTGCACTCGATCACCAACCGGGTCCCGTTCTCCCGGTCGGTCAGGTCCTTGACGTCGGCGATCCCGGTGAGCCGCTTGGACTTGGTGACCTCGTCGGTGATCTTCTCGATGATCTTTTCCGAGCCCACCTGGTAGGGCAGCTCGGTCACCGTGATCGCCTGCCGCCCCCGGCTGCCCTCCAGCGGGCCGATCTGCACCTTGGCCCGCATCCGCACGACCCCGCGCCCGGTCTCGTAGGCTTTGCGCACCTCGTCGAGGCCCAGCAGCATCCCCCCGGTCGGCAGGTCCGGGCCGGGGACGAACTCCATCAGCTTGTCCAGCGTCGCCGTCGGGTGGTTGATCAGCCACCGCGCGGCGGCCACCACCTCCCCCAGGTTGTGCGGGATCATGTTGGTGGCCATGCCCACGGCGATGCCGGAGGTCCCGTTCACCAGCAGGTTCGGGAACGCGGCAGGCAGCACGGTCGGTTCGAGCAACGACCCGTCGTAGTTGGGCCGGAAGTCGACCGTGTCCTCCCCCAGCTCCCCGACGAGCAGCATCGCCTCGGCCGACATCCTGGCCTCGGTGTTGTGGTTGACGAACCCGCCCGCGAGGAAGGAGTGGTCCTCGGTCACGACGCGGACCGAGTACACCTCTTCCGGCGCCCCGGCCTCGACCGAGGCCACGGTCTCGAACCGGTATCCGGAGTCCATGACGGGCAGGACCGTGGCGAGGACTTCCGGGTCCTCGATCCGATCGATGATCCGCAGCCGCTCGGTCTCCCACCGCTCCACGCGGTCGAAGTCGTACCGGGTCGACTCCTCGCCGCCACGCCCGTCCTCCTCGACGGCGCCGCGGACGAAGTCGCCGACGAACGGCACCCGCTCCTCGTCCGGCCCGGCCGGGGAGCGCCGGAGCAGGTCGTCGAGCCCGGACTGCGCGGCGCCGGGGAACCCGACCCGCTCGGCGAACGCCCGCACGTCGCGGCGCCCCGACACGGTGAGGCGGTGCTCGCCCGAACCGTCCGGCCGCACGTGGTCGCGGAGCCGGGCGAGGACGCCGAACTCGGCCAGGAGTTCCTGGACCTCCCGACCCAGCCGCACCCCGGGGGTGCCGCAGTGGACGGTGACACCACCCCCGGCCGCCTGCACCGCACCGCCGTGCTCGAACAGCGACATCAGGAAGGCCCGCTTGATCCCCCAGCCCCCGGACCACACGGACTCGGGGATGCCCTCGTCCGACGCCTGGTCCGCGGAGACCCGGGCTGCCGCCCGGACGCCGAGTGCCCGCTCCTCGGCGGTGGGCGTGACGTGCTGCCAGGCGTTGCGGGCCACGCAGACCACCATGCCCGGGATGAGCTCGTCGAGCCTGCGCCACTGGAACAGGGGGACGCCCATCGGCGCTTCGAGGCAGAGGACGAGGTGGTTCTCACTGCCGCGCAGCGAGAACCCGCTGTCGGTCTCCACGCGGAGCGTGGGGTGCACGCCGGAGTTGAAGACCCGGTCGACGCGGACCGCCTTGCCGTCCTTGTCCAGGACCTCGAAGTCCGCCTCGACCTCGGTGTCCGGGGCGAGGTCGGCCAGGTCGGCGATGCGCGGGCTGGTGCCGTCGGCCAGGCGGATGCGGGTGTCGCCGACGACGCAGTAGCGGCTGGCCGCCGGGCCGTCGTCCGGGGAGCCGAAGTTGCCGTGGCCGTCGATCAGGGGGGCGTTGAGGGAGAAGTCCTGGGCGAGGCGGACCATCGCGTCGTAGATGGCGGTGTCGCCGTGGGGGTGGTACTTGCCCATGCAGTTGTGCACGACGTGGCCCTCGACGACGAAGGCGTGGTCCGGGGAGCCGACCTGGATGTCGTGGGTGGTGGCGGGGGTGACCGGGGTGACCGAGACGACCGGCTGGGGGTCGGTGGGGGCGGTCATCGCGCGAAGCTGGCGGTGCAGTTCGGGGTCGGTGGCGGCGCAGGCGATGCCGGTGGGGTCGAGGCCACCGTCGGTGAGTCCGGCGAGGAAGCGGGGCCAGGTGGCGCGGTCGGACAGGACGTCCTCGGGGACGCGGCCCGCCAGGGCCTCGGTCATCGGGCGGGCGACCGGCTCGGCCGGGGTGAAGGCCAGCACGTGCAGGTCGCGGCCGTCGGGGGCGGCGGCCTCGCGCTTGTCGCGGCTGACCTCGACGCCCGCACCGATGGCCCAGCCGTGGGCGCGGTCGACGGCGTCGACCTCGGGGGTGCTGAGCAGGACCCGGCCGTCGTTGTCGACCGAGCCGAGGGCGGTGAGCAGGCCGAGGACGTACTCGGTGCCGGTGTCCTCCGCGCGGACCGGGGGGCGGGGGGCGGCGGAGACGGTCGTGGCGCCCGCCAGCGACCGGGCCTCCACCCAGCCGTCGGGGGTCATGAAGCGCTGGCCGGGGGTGACCACCAGGGTGTGGCCGTCGGCCCAGGTGAGGCGGACCAGGTCGGACACCGGGTTCTCGTAGACCTCGACCACCGGGACCGGGGCGCCCGCGCCGTCGAGCACCAGGTCGCCGACCTCCAGGGCCTCGATCGGGCGCAGCCCGGCCGGGGTGGAGACCAGGGCGCCGCGCACGAAGCAGTCGCCGACCACGCGGGAGGACTTCACGTAGGCGTGGGTGGGCCGGTAGCCCTGCTCGTTCATCGAGTACAGGATGCGGCGGTGCACCGGCTTGAGGCCGTCGCGCGCATCGGGGAGGGCGCGGGAGTGGATGACCGAGTAGGCGTACTCCAGGTAGGAGTCCTCGATCTCGGTCTTCACCGGGTTGTCGAACACCTGGGCGCCCGCCTGGTCGAAGGCGGTGGGGTCGACCTTGGTGGTGGGGCCCTTGCGGCGTGCCATGACTCAGCAGCTCTCTCTCGCGGTGGTTCTCAGGCTCTCGCGGTGCTCAGCGGATTCGGACGGCTCGGACGGCTCAGACGTCGATGGCGGACTGGTCGACCCGGCCGGAGGACTCCACCAGCCACGCCCGCCGCGGTTCGACCTTCTCGCCCATCAGCAGTTCCAGCGCGTTCTCGGCGGCCTCGGCGTCGTCGAGGGTGATCCGCCGGACCGAGCGGGTGGCCGGGTTCATCGTGGTGTCCCACAGCTCGTCGGCGTCCATCTCGCCGAGCCCCTTGAACCGCGGCACCGGGGTCACGACCTGCTTGCCCGCCTTCTCCAGCGCGGCGAGGGTGGTCTCCATCTCGCGCTGGGTGAAGGTGAACCGGGTCTCCGGGTTGCGCCCCTTGGTGGTGATCTTGTGCAGGGGCGGCATGGCGGCGTAGAGCCGCCCGTCCTCGATGACCGGTCGCATGTACTTGGCGAACAGGGTGATCAGCAGGGTGCGGATGTGCGAGCCGTCGACGTCGGCGTCGGCCATCAGGATGACCCGCCCGTAGCGCATGGTCGACAGGTCGAACGTGCGCCCGGTGCCCGCGCCGAGGACCTGCACGATGGAGGCGATCTCGGCGTTGCGCAGGGTGTCGGCGAGGCTGGCCTTCTGCACGTTGAGGATCTTGCCGCGCAGCGGGAGCAGCGCCTGGTACTCCGAGACCCGGGCCATCCGCGCGCTGTTGTGCACGAAGACCCCGGCGGCCAGGGCGAAGTTGTGGTGCTCGTCGACGGTGAGGTCGTAGACGTCCGCCGTCTCGGCGAGCGCCTCGACCGCCGCCACGGTGTGGTCCGGGGCGGGCGGGGCCAGCACGGCGACGCCCGCGCGGTCGGCGAGTGCGCGGTTCCGCTCGCGCCGGTGGCCGGTCCGGTCGAGAGCGCCCAGCGACATCAGGGCGGTGCCGGGGGTGAGGTGGTCGGCGCGGCGGTAGGAGCCGTCGTCGAGGCGGAAGAGGTGGTCGGGGGTGCAGCGGACCGACTCGCCGGAGCGCAGCGCCACCCGGACCAGGGGGGCGGCGCGCTTGGTGCGGCGGGGTTCGACCAGCGGCACGACGACCACCCGGCCGACCGCGTCGGTGGCGTACCCGAGGTGGCGCGCGCCCCGGTCCCAGTCGGCGGCGAGTTCGGCGAAGGTCAGGGTGCCGCCCGAGGCCAGGGCCACGGCGGTGTCGCCGGTGAAGCAGCCCAGGGCGCTGTCGCCCTCCACCAGGAACAGCTCGCTGCGGGCCAGGCCGGTGGTGCGGCAGTCGACGAGCTTGGCGGGCATGGCCGCGCCCTCCAGCGCGGTCTTGCGGCGGGCGGCGTCCTTCTGCTGCTTCTGCGTGAGCCGGACCCGGCTGGCGTCGACGACCTTCTGCAGCACGACCTTGGCCTCGGCCTTGGTCCTGCGGTCGTCGACCCACGCCTTGAGCTCGCGCTCGACCACGGCGCCGATGACCTTGGTGATGCCCGCGGTGGACAGTTCGTCCTTGGTCTGGGAGGTGAACTGCGGTTCCGGGACGCGGACGTGGATGACCGCGGTCATGCCCTCCAGCACGTCGTCGAGGGTGGGCGGGTCCTCTTTGGGCTTGAGCAGGCCCCGGGTGCGGGCGATGGCCTCCTGCAGGGACTTGAGCGCCGCCCGCTCGAAGCCCTTGCGGTGGGTGCCGCCGTGGACGTTGCGGATGGTGTTGGTGAAGCACTCGACGGTGCGCTCGTAGCCGGTGCCCCAGCGGAAGGCGACCTCGACCTCGGCCCGGCGCTCCACTTTGGAGCGCATGACGCCGTTCTCGTCGGCGGCGTTCTCGGTGTAGGTGCCCTCGCCGACGGCGAGCAGGATGCCCGACACCGCGCGGTCGCCCGCGGGGGTGAGGAACTCGACCATGTCGGTGAGGCCGTTCGGGAAGTGGAACGACTCCTCGGAGATCGCGTCGTCGACGGCGGTGCGCAGCACGTAGGCGACGCCGGGGACGAGGAACGCGGTGTTGCGCATCTTCTGCCGGACGCCGTCGACGTCGAGCTTGGCGCCGTTCTCGAAGTACCGCGCGTCGTACCAGTAGCGGATGGACGTGCCGGTGCGCTCACCGCGCTTCATCTTCCCGGTGATCTCCAGCCCCGACCTGCGGGTGAACTTCGCCGTCGGGCCGGGGCCGTCGAAGACGCCGGGGACGCCGTGCGCGAAGGACATCTGGTGGACCTTGCCCTCGCGCTTGACCACCACGTCGAAGCGGTGCGACAGGGCGTTGACCGCGGAGGCGCCGACGCCGTGCAGGCCGCCGGAGGTCTTGTAGCCGGAGCCGCCGAACTTGCCGCCCGCGTGCAACCGGGTGAGGACGAGCTCCACCCCCGACAGGCCCGACTTGGCGTGCGTGCCGGTGGGGATGCCGCGGCCGTCGTCGTCGACCTGGACGCTGCCGTCGGCGTGCAGGGTGACGACCACCCTGGTGGCCTCCCCGGCGACGCCCTCGTCGGTGGCGTTGTCGACGATCTCGGCGAACAGGTGGTTGATGCCGCGGCTGTCGGTGGACCCGATGTACATGCCGGGGCGCTTGCGGACCGCCTCGAGCCCTTCGAGGTGGGTGAGGTCGTCCGCCCCGTAGAGGGTCTCGGCAGTCACCGCGCAGCACTCCAATGCAGGTCTGGCCCAGGTCAGTCGAACAGGTGTCCCAAGGTACCGGAGGGTATCGGCCCACCCCGACACGATGAGGGAACCGCCACCCGGGGCTCGGTCGGGTTCTGCCGGGACACCTTGACGGATTGTCCGAAACCGACCTATGGTCTAGACCAAATTCTCTCTGGCGTCCCTGGTCCAGCCCGTCTCACCCCCGACCCGCGGGGGTGGACACCCTGTGGAGGAGCAGCCCATGAGATTCCCGCGCAAGATCGCCACCCTCGCCGCCGTCCCGCTGCTGTGGCTCGCCGTCCCGGCGACCCCGGCGCTGGCCCACGGCTACGTCGACTTCCCACCGAGCCGCCAGGCCAACTGCGCCGCGGGCCGGGTCGCCGGTTGCGGCGAGATCGTCTGGGAACCGCAGAGCGTCGAGGGCCCCAAGGGCCTGCGGAGCTGCCACGGCGGCAACGCCCGGTTCGCCCAGCTCAGCGACGAGACGAAGAACTGGCCGACGACGTGGGTCGGCAGGCAGGTGGCCTTCACCTGGCGGTTGACCGCCCGGCACGCCACCAGCACCTGGCAGTACTTCATCGGCTCGACGAAGATCGCCGAGTTCAACGACGGCGGCGCGCAGCCCGGCTCCACGGTGACCCACCAGGTCAACACGGCCGGGTTCACCGGGCGGCAGAAGGTGCTGGCGGTGTGGAACATCGCCGACACGCCCAACGCCTTCTACGCCTGCGTCGACCTGCAGATCGGCTGACCCACCGCGGGCCGCCTCCCCGTCGTCCCGCGGGGAGGCGGTCCGCGTTCAGCGGCCCGCGGTGATCTCGTCGAAGGTCGGGAAGCGGGCGGCGATCGAGTCCTCCAGGAACGAGGCGACCCAGCCGTCGTCGTCGTGGAAGAAGCGGATGGACACGTAGTCCGGGGTGGTGCCCATGTCGAACCAGTGGGTGGTCCTGGCGGGCACGCTGAGCAAGTCGCCCGCCTCGCAGAGCACCGCGTGCACGCGACCGGCGACGTGCAGGTAGAAGATGCCGGAGCCGCGGGCGAAGAAGCGGTCCTCGTCGTCGTCGTGGGTGTGCTCGGCGAGGAACTTCGCCCTGGCCGCCGCGGCGTCCTCCGCAGGCGCGGCCGGGGTCATGGTGACCGCGTCCACGAAGCCGTAGCCCTCGCGGGCGGACACCTCCTCGACCCGGTCGCGGTAGGCCGCGATGACCTCATCCGACGTCGGGTCGGCGGGCAGGTCGACCAGCGGCCAGCGGGTGAAGCGGACCCCCAGCGCGGACAGCACCCCGGTGATCTCCCCGGCGTCCTCGGTCCTGGTCAGCACGGTCCCCGGGTCGTCCTCGGGCCACACCGTCAACAGCGTCACGCGCAACCCCCGGCCGTATCGATCCCCTGTACCGCGTTCACGAACCGCAGCAGCCACTCCAGGCACTCGGCGCGGTGGCGGGCCTGCTCCAGGTCCGCCCCCCACACGTACACGCCGTGCCTGGCGACGACGAGCGCCGGGGTGGCCGGGTCGAAGCCCGCCTCGAACGCGTCGCCGAGCACGCGCATGTCCTGGCTGTTGGGCACGACCGGGATGCGCACCTCGTCGTCGTGGGCCGCCCGGCCGAAGCCCTTGAGCATCTCCAGGTCGCGCAGCACGATCCCGCCGGGGTTGCGCTCGGCGGCGATCACCGGGGCGAGCTGGTGCAGGTGCACCACCGCCCCCGCCCGCGCCACCCTGGCGATCCTGGCGTGCAGCGCAGCCTCCGCCGACGGGGGCAGCGTCCCGGAGACGGGGGCGCCGTGGAAGTCGACCTCCACCACGTCGGTCTCGGTCAGGGTTCCCTTGTCCAGGCCGCTGGCGGTGACGGCGAGGCGCAGCGGGTCGCGCCCCAGCGTGACCGACAGGTTGCCCGACGTGCCGCGCATCCAGCCCAGGGCGGCGAAGCGCGCGGACTCGGCGGCCAGCGCCCGGCCCGCCTCGGCGAGGTTCACGCGACCTCGATCCGGAGGTCGTCGAACGTGCCGACCACGCGGTGCGGGCCGAAGTCGGCGTCGGCGTAGGGCTCCCCCGCGCGCGCCAGCCCCACGGTCTGCCACCCGGCCTCGGCCGCCGCGTCGAGTTCGGCGGGCACGTCGGACAGGAACACGACCGCCCCGGGGTCGGGGTCGCCCAAGCCCTCGGTGATGGCCGCGTACGACGGCGCCTCCCGCTTCGGGCCCGCGTTGACGGTGTCGAAGTGGGAGCGGAACAGGCCGGTCAGGTCGCCGTCGGTGGTGTTGGAGAAGGACGCGACCTGGCCGCTCACCGCCCCGGAGGAGAACACGGCCAGCGCCAGCCCGGCCGCGTGCCAGGCGCGCAGGGCCGGGACCACGTCGGGGAAGTAGGAGGACACCAGTTCCCCGGAGGCGTACCCCTGCTGCCAGATCTCGCCCTGGAGGTCCTTGAGCGGGGTGGCCTTGCGGTCCTCCGCCATCCACCGGTGCAGCACCGCGACGACCTCGGCGGTCCCGGCGTCGTCGGCCAGCCCGGCCTCTGCCTTGGTCCTGGCCACCGCGGAGCGGACCAGCTCGGAGTCGGGGTGCGCGTCGATCCACGGCCCCAGCCGGGGGCGGGCGAAGTCGTAGAGCCCGACGTGGACGGCGCTGGTCGGCATCAGGGTGCCCTCGATGTCGAGGACGACCCACTGCGCCCGCAGGACCTCAGTCACTGACTGCCTTTCGGTGGTATCCGTCGAGTGCGTCCGGCGCGAACGGGCCGCGGTCGGTCACGACGGTGTGCACGAACCGCGGCGGCGTCACGTCGAAGGCAGGGTAGTGCCCGCGCACCCGGGTGCTGGCGGTGCGCACGCCGAGCGTGTGCAGGACCTCATCGCCGGATCGGTGCTCGATCGGCACGTCGGCGGCGGTCCGGGCGGCCGGGTCGGGGGCCTGCACCTGCGCCAGGAACGGCACGCCGAAGGCGTGCGCGGCGACGGCCAGGCCCAGGGTGCCGACCTTGTTGACCACGTGCCCGTCCATGGTGACCCGGTCGGCGGCGGTGAGCAGCGCGTCGACCTCCCCGGAGGCCAGCACGGCCGCGCCCATGCCGTCGGTGATCAGCGTGGTGTCCACGCCCATCTCGGCCAGGGTCTCCGCGGTGAGCCGGGCGCCCTGCAGGTACGGGCGGGTCTCGGTGCAGACGAAGGACACCTCGTTGCCCAGCGCGCGCACCGCGTTGACCGTCTCGATCAGGTAGGAGTCGGCCCAGCAGTGCGTCAGCACCCGCGCCCCCGGGGGCAGCAGCCGGGCGCTGTGCTCCCCCAGGGCGCGGCTGCGGGCGTGGTAGACCTCCGCGCCCCGCCGGGCCCCCAGTTCCGCCGCCGCCACCAGCTCCGCCCCGGACACCGGGCCGCACGGGGCCAGCACGGCGGCCACGGCCTTGCGCAGGTGGTTGTTGGTGGACCGGCTGGCGACCAGCAGCGCCCCGGCCCGCTCCAGCTCCGCCCTGGCCGCGGCGGGCGGGCGGGTCGCGGCGGCGCGGGCGGCGAGGACCATGCCATGCAGGGCGGCGAAGTACGGGCCCGAGGACTGGGTGACCATGTCCGCGATGGCCGCGGCGACCTCCTCGACGGTCGCGCAGCGCACCCAGGTCCGCTCGAACGGGAAGCGGCGCCGGTCCAGGATCAGCACCGCGTCCTCGGTCAGCCGGACGCTGTCGGCGAGCGTCGGCGCGGTCGGGTGCGGCACCGGCTGTGCTGTCGGCTCGGTCGTCGGCTCGGTCGTCGGGTGTGCCATCAGCTGTAGCCGTCGGGCACCGGCAGCTCGCCGGTGAGCAGGTGCCTGCCGAGCTCGGTGGCCTTGTAGACGGTGGGGTCGTGCAGGGTGAGGGTGCGGGCGTTGCGCCAGAAGCGGTCCAGCCCGACCCTGGCGGAGGTGGCGCGGGCACCGGTCAGCTCGAAGACCCGGTTCGCGACCTCCACGGCGAGGTCGGCGGTGACCACCTTGGCGGCGGACACCCGCAGGGCCAGCTCGCCGCGCGCCCCGGCGGTG
>NZ_JAJCXD010000070.1:0-20202 GCF_021056305.1 Actinokineospora sp. PR83 | reverse complement strand
CCGGCATCATGCCTGTGGAGTGGGGTGCGGGGTTGGATAGTTTCATAGTGTTACGGCGGTCATAGCGGCAGGGAAACGCCCGGTCCCATCCCGAACCCGGAAGCTAAGCCTGCCAGCGCCGATGGTACTGCACTCGTGAGGGTGTGGGAGAGTAGGACGCCGCCGGACAATCATTCCCGAAGGGGCCTGTGATGGAACACGTGAAGATCCGTGTTTCCACCGCAGGTCCCTTCGGTTTTTTCATGAGCATGGAGGATCAGCGTGTCGGAGTTCGGGCGTCGTGGCGGTACCGATGGCGGGGATCGGCGGGACGACCGGCGACCGGGGTCGGACCGCAAGGCAGGCAGCGGGGGCGCTCCCCGTCGGGACAGCAGTGCGGGGGCGTCGACCTGGCGCCGTGACGGCCAAGACGGCGGTCGCACCAACGATCGCAAGTCCCCCCAGGACCGAGGCGGCTACCGCCCCACCTCAACCGACCGCGACCGAGGTGGCTTCAAGTCTGGCGGCGACCGCGACCGAGGCGCCCCCCGAGGCACCTCCGGTGACCGGGATTCCCGCGGCGGCGGCTACCGGGGCAACTCAGGCGACCGCGACTCCCGCGGCGGCGGCTACCGAGGAACCTCAAGCGACCGCGACTCCCGCGGTGGGGGCTACAGCGGCAGTTCCGGTGATCGCGACACCCGGGGTGGCGGCTACCGGGGCACCTCGGGCGATCGCGACTCCCGTCCCACTGGCGGCTACCGGGGCAACCCCTCGGACCGCGACTCACGCGGCGGCAGTTCCACCGATCGCGGCCCCCGCAGCAGCGGCGGCTATGGCGGCAACTCAAGCGACCGCGATTCCCGCGGTGGCGGCTACCGGGGCAACTCCGGCGACCGCAACTCCCGTCCCAGCGGCGGGTACCGAGGAAACTCGGGCGACCGCGATTCGCGCGGCAGCAGCTACGGCACGTCCGGCGACCGCGACTCGCGCGGCGGTGGCTACCGGGGCGGTTCGAGCGACCGCGATTCCCGCAGCGGCGGGTACCGGGGCAACTCGGGTGACCGGGATTCCCGTGGCGGCGGCTTCCGCGGCGGTTCGAGCGACCGGGGTTCCGGCGGCGGCTTCCGCGGCGGTTCGAGCGACCGGGGTTCCGGCGGCGGCTACCGCGGCGGCTCGGGTGACCGTGACTCGCGCAGCGGTGGTCACCAGGGCAGGTCCGGCGACGGCGATTCGCGTGGTGGCGGCTACCAGGGCAAGTCCTCCGACCGCGATTCCCGCGGCGGCGGGTACCGCTCGGGCGACCGCGGTGGCTACCAGGGCCGCGACGACCGCGGCTCCCGCCCGACCGGCACCCACCCGCACCGCGACAACGATCGCCGCGACGACCGCGACGGCTTCGCCCGCCGCGACAGCAAGCCCCGCGACAACGACCGCGGCGGTTACCAGAACCGCGACGACCGCGGCTCCCGCCCCACGGGCGGTGGCTACCCCCGCCGCGACGACCGCACGACCTCCCGGGACAACGACCGCGCCCCGCGCCGCGACGACCGCCCCCAGTCCGGCGGCTACCCCCGCCGCGACGACCGCGACAACGACCGCGGTTCCCGCCCGACCGGTGGCTACCCGCGCCGCGACAACGACCGTGGTTACTCCCGTGACGACCGCGGCCCGAAGCGTGACAGCGACCGCGGTTTCCGCCGTGACGACGACCGCGGCCCCAAGCGTGACAGCGACAGCGGCTTCTCCGGTGACAACCGCGGCCCGAAGCGCGACGACAATCGCGGTTACTCCCGCGATGACCGCGCTCCGAAGCGCGACGACGACCGGAGCTTCTCCCGCGACGACCGCGGCCCCAAGCAGGACAGCGACCGCGGTTTCCGCCGTGACGACGACCGCGGCCCCGAGCGGGACGGCGATCGCAGTGTCTCCCGCGACGACCGCGACTCGAAGCGCGACAACGACCGTGGCTTCCCCCGCGACGACAACCGCGACTCGAAGCCCGAGGCGGACCTCCCCCGCGAGGGCGACCGCGACCTCGCACCCCAGCGCACCTCCGACGCCGACTCCCCGCGCGGGGACGACGCCGTCGACGGTGACCCGGGTGCCGAGCGCCAGGGCGATTCCGCTCCGACCGCCGACGAGCGCGCCGCCGCACAGGGCGAGCGCGTCACCGACGGGGACGGAGATGCATCCACTTCCGGTGCGGTGAGCAGTGCGTCCACGGTGGACAGCCGGGACCGGGAACGCCGTCCGCGCAAGGAGTTCGACAAGCCGCGCTCCGGTGACCGGCGCGCTCCCCGCAAGGACGACGACGTCGCTCCCGTCCACAACGGACCGGCGGTGCCGGAGGGCGCCGACTACTCGCAACTGGACGTCGAGGCCCGGGCCGGGCTGCGCAGCCTGCCCAAGTCGCTGGCCGAGATGGTCGGCAGGCACCTGGTGGCGGCGGGCATGCTGATCGACGAGGACCCCGCGCGGGCCCTGGTGCACGCCCGCTACGCCAGGGAGCGCGCCTCCCGGGTCGCCATCGTGCGGGAGGCGGCCGGGTTGACCGCCTACCACGCGGGGGAGTGGGCCGAGGCCCTCTCCGAGTTGCGCGCGGTGCGGCGGATGAGCGGCGGCAACACGCACGTCGCCGTCATGGCCGACTGCGAGCGGGCGCTGGGCAGGCCGGAGCGGGCGCTGGAGCTGGCCAGGGAGGCGGGCACCGACCTGGACCCGGAGGTGGCCGTGGAGCTGCGCATCGTCAGCGCGGGCGCCCGCCGGGACATGGGGCAGCTCGACGCGGCCGTGGTCGCACTGCAGGGCCCCGACCTCGACGTCAAGGTGCGCAAGCCGTGGAGTGCGCGCCTGTTCTACGCCTACGCCGACAACCTGGAGGCCGCGGGCCGCGACCAGGACGCCATCCGCTGGTTCCTCAACGCTGCCCAGGCCGACGACGACGAGGACACCGACGCCGCCGAGCGCGCCTTCGCCCTCGGTGCCGACGAGTCCGAGATCGCCGCCGCCCTCCCCGGTGAAACCGTCGAGATCGAGGACGACGCCGACGACGCCCCCGTGGCCACCGACCGCACCGGCCACACCATCGAGGACGCCGTCATCCCCGGCGCCGCCTCCGACAGCCGTGGTCCGGGCGGCGAAGCCGCGACCGCGGACCTCCCGAGCGGGAGCGACCTCCCGGCAGGAGACGACCTGCCCCAGGGCAGCGACCTCCTCGACGGTGACAACCTCCCCCAAGGCGACCAGCCCGTGACCACCGCCGCCGAAGACCTGCTCGACGGCAGCCCGGCGGGCAGCCGCCCCGAGGACGCGGCCACCGAGCCCGCCACCCCGCACGGCGACACCGCCGAGGACACCGCCACCCCCGGCGACGACCTCTCCGGCAGCTCGACCGACGACGGGCCCCGGGCGGGCGCCGCCGACGCCCTGCCGCAGGACACCGGCGCCCCGGAGAGCGACCTGCCCCAGGGCAGCGACCTCCTCGACGGCGACGACCACCCCGGCAACCCCGGGGGCACCGAGGACCGGACCGCGGGTCAGCCGGAGAACCGATGAGCGACGGCCTGCTCGACCGCTACGACGCCCTGCTGTTCGACCTCGACGGCACCGTCTACCGCGGCGGGCAGGCCCTGCCCGCCGCGGCCGAGGTCGTGGACCGCGCCCATGCGGCGGGTGTCGCCGTCCGGTTCGTGACGAACAACGCCTCCCGGGCCCCGGAGACCGTCGCCGAGCACCTGCGGGGCATGGCGGTGCGGGCCGACGTCGCCGAGGTGTCCACGAGCGCGCAGGCGGCGGCCGCGGTCCTGCGGGGCCGGTTGGCGCCCGGGGACCACGTGCTGGTCCTGGGCACCGAGGCCCTCGCCGACGAGGTCACCGCCGCGGGCCTCACGCCCGTGCGCGGGTTCTCCGCCGACGTCAAGGGCGTCTGCCAGGGCCTCGCGCCCAAGATGACCTGGGAGGACCTGGCCGAGGCGGCGCTGGCGATCCGGGCGGGGGCGTTCTGGGTGGCGTGCAACGTCGACCGCACGCTCCCGACCGACCGCGGTCTGCTCCCCGGCAACGGTTCGCTGGTGCACGCCCTGCGCGTGGCGACCGACCACGAGCCGGAGGTGGCGGGCAAGCCCGCCACCCCGCTGATGGACCAGTCGATCCGCTCCGCGGGTGCCGCGCGCCCGCTGGTCGTCGGCGACCGGCTCGACACCGACATCGAGGGCGCGGTCAGCGCGGGGGTCGACTCGCTGCTGGTGCTCACCGGGGTCGCCACCGCCGCGGACCTCCTGGCCGCCGGGCCGCACGAGCGCCCCACCTACGTCGCGGCCGACCTGACCGCGTTCGAGCGGCCCGCGGACGAGCTGGCGATCCGGGCCCGGCCCGGGTGGGCCGTGACCGTCGACGGCGGCCGGGCCGCGATCACCGGTGGCGGTGATCCGCTCGACCTCCTGCGCACCCTGTGCGCCGCGTGCTGGGCGGCGGGCGGCGACGTGCCGTCGCTGCACCCGGACCCCGCCGCGGCCGCCGCCCTCACCACCCTCGGTCTCCGCATCGGCTAGCGTGGGGCCCGTGCACCCAGCTCCACTTCCCGGCCCTCCCGGGCTCCCGCCGGTCAGCGACGAGGCCATCGCCGACGCCGTGGCCGGGCTCGACGGGCTCGACCGGTTGCCGGTCGACGAGCACGTGGCCCGGTTCGACGCCGTGCACGTGGCGCTGACCGCCGCGCTCGCCTCCATCGACAAGGTCTGAGCCGGTGCCCAGGAGGGCGCGACTGGACGCCGAGCTGGTCCGCCGCGGGCTGGCCCGCTCCCGCGACCACGCGTCGCAGTTGATCGCCGACGGCCGGGTGACCGTGCACGGGACCGTGGCCACCAAACCCGCCACCGGTGTCGAGACCGGTGCCGCGCTGGTCGTGCGCGAGGTGGTGGACGACCCGAACTGGGCCTCGCGCGGCGCGCACAAGCTCATCGGCGCGCTGGACGCGTTCGGCCTGTCCCCGGACGGCAAGCGCTGCCTGGACGCGGGCGCCTCCACCGGCGGGTTCACCGACGTGCTGCTGCGCAGGGGGGCGCGGCAGGTGGTGGCGGTCGACGTGGGCCGGGGGCAGCTGGTGTGGCGGTTGCAGACCGACGACCGCGTGGTGATCATGGACAAGACGAACGCCCGCGAGATCAGCCCGGAGGGCATCGGCGGGGCGGCGGACATGGTCGTGTCGGACCTGTCGTTCATCTCGCTGCGGCTGGTGCTGCCCGCGCTGGCCGCCTGCGCCACCGACGACGCCGACGTCATCCCGATGATCAAGCCGCAGTTCGAGGTGGGCAAGGAGCGGCTGGGCGCGGGCGGGGTCGTGCGCGACCCGGCGGACCGCGCCGACGCCGTGCGCACCGTCCTGCGCGCCGCCGGTGAGGCGGGCCTGCGGGTGCACGGGGTCGCGGCCAGCCCGCTGCCGGGGCCCGCGGGCAACGTCGAGTACTTCGCCTGGCTGCGCCGGGGCGAGCCGTTGGCGGCCGAGGTGGCCGCCGAGCTGGTGGAGACCGCTGTCCGGGAAGGTCCGCAATGAGCCCTGCACGGGAGATCCTGCTGGTCGTGCACACCGGTCGCACCGAGAACCGGCGCACCGCCGAGAAGGTGGCGGGGTGGTTCGGGTCGGCCGGGGTGCTGCTGCGGGTGCTGGAGAGCGAGGCACCCGACCTGGACCCGTCCTGCTACAGCCGGGTGGTGCCGGTGGGGCCCAAGGCCGCGGAGGGCGCGGAGCTGGTGTTCGTCCTCGGCGGTGACGGCACGTTCCTGCGCGCCGCCGAGCTGGCGCACGCGACCGGGGTGCCGGTGCTGGGGGTGAACCTGGGCCGGGTGGGGTTCCTGGCCGAGGCGGAGTCGGACGCGCTGGAGGACGCCGTGCAGCGCGTCGTCGAGCAGACCTACCGGGTGGAGGAGCGGATGACGGTCGACGTCACCGCCACCGTCGACGGCGTGGTGGTGGCCGACACCTGGGCGCTCAACGAGGCCAGCGTGGAGAAGAGCAGCCGGGAGCGGATCCTGGACGTGCTGATCGAGGTCGACGGCCGCTCGGTGTCGTCCTTCGGCTGCGACGGGGTGCTGTGCGCGACGCCCACCGGGTCCACCGCGTACGCCTACTCCGCGGGCGGGCCGATCGTGTGGCCGGACGTGCAGGCCATGCTGGTGGTGCCGAGCAACGCGCACGCCATGTTCTCCCGGCCCATGGTCGTCAGCCCGCACTCGCGGGTGGCGATCGAGGTCGACCCGGAGGGCCACGAGGCCGTGCTGTGCTGCGACGGCCGCCGCACGGTGGAGATCCCGCCGGGGGCGCGGATCGAGGTCCGGGGCGGGCGCACCCCGGTCCGGCTGGTCCGCCTGGGCGACGAGCACTTCACCGACCGGTTGGTCGACAAGTTCGACCTGCCGGTGCACGGGTGGCGCTCGCGGTGACCCCGCCCACGTGCCCGACCCGGTGTTCGGCCCGGCTGTGGGGTGCGAGCCTGCCGTCTGACGGTCCCAACCGCTAGGGTGCGCTCTGTGCTAGCCGAGATGCGCATCCAGGACCTCGGCGTCATCGATGAGGCCACGCTCGAGCTCCACCCCGGTTTCACCGTGGTGACCGGGGAGACCGGTGCGGGCAAGACGATGGTCGTCACCGGGTTGCACCTGCTCTCCGGTGGCAGGGGCGAGGCGTCGCGGGTCCGCAGCGGGAAGTCCAAGGCCGTGGTCGAGGGGCGGTTCGAGGGGCTCACCGGGTCCCCCGCCGCCACCGTCGCGGGCAACGCGGGAGCAGAACCGGAGGACGACGGCAGCCTGATAGCGCTGCGCAGCATCAGCACCGACGGCCGGTCCCGGGCCCACCTGGGCGGCCGGTCGGTTCCGGTCGGCGTGCTCGGCGAGCTGGCCGAGCAGTTGATCGCCGTGCACGGGCAGAACGACCAGCTACGCCTGCTGCGCTCCGCCGAGCAGCGCGCCGTCATCGACCGCTTCGCCGGTGAGGACGTCCACGAGGCCCTCTCGGCCTACCAGCGCGTCCGCGACGAGTGGATCTCGGTGTCGACCGAGCTGGCCGACCGCACGAACCGGGCGAAGGAGCTCGCCCGCGAGTCCGAGGTCCTGCGCCTGGGCGTGGAGGAGATCACCGCGATCGACCCGCAGCCCGGTGAGGACACCGAGCTGGTCGAGCGCGCCCGCCGCCTCGCCGACGCCGACCAACTGCGCGAGGGTGCCACCGGCGCCTCCTACGCCGTCTCCGGTTCCCCCGACGGCGACCCGGACGTCCCCGGTGCCCTGGGGTTGATCGGGGAGGCCCAGCGCCGCCTGGCCGCCTCCGAGGACCCCCGGCTGCGCGAGCTGGAGCCCCGCCTGGCCGAGGCGGCGGTCCTGCTGACCGACGTCGGCGCCGAGCTGACGGCGTACCTGGAGAGCCTGGACGCCGACCCGGCGGTGCTGGAGCAGGTCCTGGCCCGCCAGGCCGAGCTGAAGGCCCTCACCCGCAAGTACGCCGCCGACGTCGACGGTGTGCTGGCCTGGGCGCGGGACGCGGTGGAGAAGCTGGCGGGCATGGACACCTCGGAGGAGGCCCTCGCCGAGCTGGCCGCCCGCCGCTCGGCCCTGGCGGTGGAGCTGGCGGAGATCTCCACCGGCCTGACCGCCGCCCGCACCGAGGCGGCCGAGGCCCTGGCGAAGGCCGTGACGGACGAGCTGGGCGGGTTGGCCATGGGCCAGTCCAGCCTCCAGATCAGCGTCCGCCCCCGCCCCACCGACGCGAACGACCCGCTGGCCCTGGAGGTCAACGGCACCCTCCTGCACGCGGGCACCGGCGGGGTCGACGAGGTGGAGATCCTGCTCGTCGCCCACGACGGTGCCCACCCCCTCCCCATCCACAAGGGCGCCTCCGGCGGTGAGCTGTCCAGGGTGATGCTGGCCATCGAGGTCGTCCTCGCCCACTCCGACCCGGTTCCCACCCTCGTCTTCGACGAGGTTGACGCGGGTGTGGGCGGTCGGGCGGCGGTGGAGATCGGCCGCCGCCTGGCCCGCCTGGCCCGCAGCCACCAGGTCATCGTGGTCACCCACCTCGCCCAGGTCGCCGCCTTCGCCGACCGCCACCTGATCGTGGACAAGGGCATGCGGGGCGGCGTCACCCGCAGCGACGTCCGCACCCTGGACGAGGGCAACCGGGTGGTGGAACTCGCCCGGATGCTGGCGGGCATGGAGTCCACCGAAACCGGCCGCGCCCACGCGGAGGAACTCCTCGCCCTCGCCGAGGGCGAGAAGCACGACTGGGAACTCACGGGCAAGCCCCGACCGTCCCGCCGCAAGCGCGCCTGATCGGTCCTGCCCACCGCCCGGGTCCGTGAAGCCACGCTTCGCGGACCCGGGCGGTGGTGTGTTCGGGCCTGGGGTGGACACGTGCGACGGCTTGAATGGCGGGCATGTGCAGCCATGTGGTGAAGCACCCGCACGCGGCAGAACCGCGCCAAGCAGGCCGTCGAACCAACCCGACCAGAGCGCGCAGGCAGAAGGCCGAACGTGTCAAGCAGCCATCCACAACCCTGCACAAGAAGCCCCCGAATCAATCCAACCGCAGCGCACCGACAGAAACAGCGGGCAAAGTCGGATCTGTCCACAGGCGACCACAGCGGCCACCCGACCGGGAACGGTCCCAAACCCGAACGGGTGAAAGAAAAGCACGCGCCGTCGCAAATCCGGGCACCGGTCGGTCCACCATGGACTGGCGTGCGGGAAAGCCCGGCGTGGCAGCCCGACGGATGCCGGGTCGTCCGCCACCATCGCCCCCATGAAGCGCTCCGGTCTCCTCAGCCGATCCCAGCCGTCCCTGCCCGGGGTCACCGGGATCGCCCGGGTGGACCGGCGGACGACCGACCTGGTCCGCCGGGTGTCCCACGGGGACGTCGCCGTGCTCGACCAGTTGGACCTCGACCGGGCGACCGCCGCCGCGCTGGTGGAGGCGCAGGTGGTCGGGGTGGTCAACGCGTCGCCGTCGATCAGTGGGCGGTTTCCGAACATGGGGCCGGAGGTGTTGGTCGAGGCCGGGGTCCCGTTGATCGATGACGTGGGGCAGGACGCGCTGCGGGCGATCCGGGAGGGCAGTGCGCTCCGGTTGCACGAGGGGGTCGTCTACGCCGGGGACAAGGAGGTGGCCCGGGGGGTCCAGCAGACCGCCTCGACCATCGCCGACCAGATGATCGAGGCGAAGGCGGGGATGTCGGCGCAGCTTGAGGCGTTCTCCGCCAACACGATCGAGTTCCTGCGGCGGGAGCGGTCGCTCATCCTGGAGGGGGTGGGGGTGCCCGAGCTGCGGACGCCGGTGCGCGACCGGCAGGTGCTGGTGGTGGCCCCGGGCAACGGGCACGTGGCGGACCTCAAGCAGCTCAAGCGGTACATCGGGGAGCACCGGCCGGTGCTGGTGGGGGTGGAGTCCGGCGCCGACGTGCTGCGCAAGGCCGGGCACACCCCGCACGTGGTCGTCGGCGACCCGGACGGCATCTCCACCGAGACCCTGCGCAGCGGGGCCGAGGTGATCGTGCCCGCCCAGGTCGACGGGCACGCCCCGGGCCTGGAACGGGTGCAGGACCTGGGCATCGGCGCGGTGACCTTCCCCGCGTCCGGCAACGCCGAGGACCTGGCGCTGCTGCTGGTCGACGTGCACGGGGCGAACCTGGTGGTCACCGTGGGGTTCCAGGCGACGCTGCGGGAGTTCCTGGACCGGGGGCGGTCCGGGTCGAACCCGTCGACCTTCCTGACCCGGTTGCGGTTGGGCAGCAAGCTCGTCGACGCCAAGGCGGTGGCGACGCTGCACCGCAGCCGGGTGTCGGTGTGGGCGGTGCTGCTGCTCGTCGTGGCCGCCCTGGTGGCGATCGGGGCCGCGGTGGCGGTGTCCGGGGTCGCCGAGGCCTACACCGGCTGGGTGCTGCGCACCTGGCAGTCGTCCGTCACCTGGTTCGAGGGGCTGTTCTCGTGATCTCGCTGCGCTACCACATCGTCTCGATCGCCGCCGTCTTCCTGGCGCTGGCCGTGGGGGTGGTGCTCGGGTCGACCACGCTGAGCCGCACCCTGCTGTCCGGGCTCAACACCGAGAACAACGACCTCGGCGGCGAGGTGTCGCGGTTGGAGGAGCAGCGCAACGCGCTCGGCGCCCGCCTCGACGACGCCGACTCCTTCGCCGCCACCGTGGGGCCGCTGGCGGTGAAGGGCGCGCTGGACCAGCGCACGGTGGTCATCGTGACCACCGCCGACGCCCGCCCCGGTGACCGCGACTCCCTCAAGGGCCTGCTGACCGCCGCCGGGGCCGCGGTCACCGGTGAGCTCCAGCTCACCGACGCCTTCGCCGACCAGGCGCGCGCCGACGAAGTGAAGGACATCGTGACCCGGCTGCTGCCCGCCGGGGTGCAACTGCCGACGGCGACCGACCCGGGCACGCTCGCCGGTGGCCTGCTCGGGCCGCTGCTGCTGATCTCCAAGGCGACCAACCAGCCGCAGGTGTCCGCGCCGGAGTCGGCGGCGGCGCTGGCCGGGCTGACCGACGGCGGGTTCGTCAAGGCCTCGCCCGACCTGCGACCCGCGCAACTGGCGATCGTGCTGACCGGCGGCAAGGTCACCGGTGACGGCGCGGGCGACCGGGCGGCGACCGTCGCCCGGTTCGCCACCCAGGTCGACCGCTCCGGTGCGGGCGCCGTGCTGGCGGGGGCGGCGGGTTCGGCGGAGGGCACCGGCGCGGTCGGCGTGGTCCGCGCGGACACCGCCGCCACCTCCATCCTGTCCACTGTGGACAACGCGGACACCCCGGCGGGGCGGGCGGTGGTCGTGCTGGCGCTGGCCGAGCAGCTCGCGGAGAGGGCGGGCCGCTACGGCACCGGGGGCAACGCGCAGGCCGCCGCGCCCGGTGCGCCCGTCGAGTAGTCGCGGCTCCCCGGGCGGGTGACGGGGTGGCCGGGTGTCACCGCGGTCCTCCCCGTCCGGGGGAAGGTGTGTTCCGTACGGGTGGGACCGGTGGTGGGTCGGTCATGTCCCGGCCCGCGCCGCCGATGGTGCCGGTGGCGGAGTCCCCCCGCCACCGGCCACAAGGGAGCGGTAGATGACAGGCAAGGCACGACTCGGGTTCGTCGCGGCGGCGCTGGCGGTCGGGGTGACCGCGGGTGCGGCCCCCGCGCTGGCCGCCACCCCGCCCGGGGTGGCCTCCGGCGGTTCGGCGGCGTTCACCAGGGCGGGCGTGCGCACCACCATCCCCGAGGTCGCGCGGTGCGCGGTGACCGGCCCGACCTCGGCCACGTCCGGCACGATCACCCAGGGCGGGGTCGAGTTCGACGGCGTGACCTCCACCTGCACCACCACCGTCGTCGACCCGGCGCACTCCGTCACCACGACCAAGTCCGAGTCCACCGGCGACCGGTTCGAGCTGTCCGCGCTGATCGCCTCCGGCGGCCCGCGGATCGTGATCACCGACTACCGGGTCACCTGCACGGCCACCCGGGACGGTTCCGCCGTCGGCTGGGCCGTCGGCGGCCTCGCCGGGGTGACCGGCCTGCCCAGCCCCGTGCCGCGCGACTACGTCCGCGAGATCCGCGGCGACGGCGGCCTGCTCGCCACCGCCACCTTCAACGAGGTCGTCCTGTCCCGCGGCGGCGGCATCGCGCTGAACATGCTGCACCTGCGGTTCCAGCCCGGCTCCGGGATGTCCGGTGACGTGGTCGTCGGCGCGACCGCCTGCGCGCCGACCCCCTGATCCGGGCGCGCCCACCGGACCCGGGGCGCCGGGTCCGGTGGGTGGCGGTCCGCCACCCTGGTGTTATCGTGAAACCCCGTGGACCGGTGTGGTGCTTCCGCCCACCGCCAGCAGACCGACCTCCAGGTCGGCCCAACTGATCGACCACGGGGAGCCTCGTTGGTGCAGCACGCGCGCACGACCAAGCACGTCTTCGTCACCGGAGGCGTCGCCTCCTCGCTGGGCAAGGGCCTCACCGCCTCCAGCCTCGGCCAGCTCCTCACCTCCCGCGGCCTGCGGGTCACGATGCAGAAGCTCGACCCGTACCTCAACGTCGACCCCGGGACGATGAACCCGTTCCAGCACGGTGAGGTGTTCGTCACCGACGACGGGGCCGAGACCGACCTCGACATCGGGCACTACGAGCGCTTCCTCGACCGCAGCCTCGCGGGCACCGCCAACGTCACCACCGGGCAGGTGTACTCGGCGGTGATCGCCAAGGAGCGGCGCGGGGAGTACCTCGGCGACACCGTGCAGGTGATCCCGCACATCACCGACGAGATCAAGTCCCGGATCCTGGCCATGGCCGCCCCGGACGAGTCCGGCGGCGCCCCGGACGTGGTGATCACCGAGGTCGGCGGGACCGTGGGCGACATCGAGTCGCTGCCGTTCCTGGAGGCCGCCCGGCAGGTCCGCCACGACGTGGGCCGGGACAACATCTTCTTCCTGCACGTGTCCCTGGTGCCGTACCTGGCGCCGTCGGGGGAGCTGAAGACCAAGCCCACCCAGCACTCGGTGGCCGCGCTGCGCAACATCGGCATCCAGCCCGACGCCATCGTCTGCCGCGCCGACCGCGAGATCCCCGACGGGCTCAAGCGCAAGATCGCGCTGATGTGCGACGTGGACACCGACGCGGTGGTGGCCGCGGTGGACGCCCGGTCCATCTACGACATCCCCAAGGTGCTGCACGGCGAGGGCCTCGACGCCTACGTGGTGCGCAAGCTCGACCTGCCCTTCCGCGACGTGGACTGGACGGTGTGGGGCGACCTGCTCGACCGGGTGCACAAGCCGCAGGAGACGGTCCGCGTCGCCCTGGTCGGCAAGTACGTCGACCTGCCCGACGCGTACCTGTCGGTCACCGAGGCGCTGCGCGCGGGCGGCTTCGCCAACCGGGCGAAGGTCGAGGTCGTCTGGGTGGCCTCGGACACCTGCGCGACCCCGGCCGGTGCGGCCGCCGCCCTGTCCGGTGTGGACGGTGTGCTGATCCCCGGCGGGTTCGGCGTGCGCGGCATCGAGGGCAAGATCGGCGCCATCACCCACGCGCGGGTCAACAAGATCCCCATCCTGGGCCTGTGCCTGGGGTTGCAGTGCATGGTGATCGAGACCGCGCGGTCGCTGGCGGGCATCGCCGACGCCGACTCCGCGGAGTTCGACGACACCACCGCGCACCCGGTGATCTCCACCATGGCCGACCAGGAGGACGTGGTGGCGGGTGAGCGCGACATGGGCGGCACCATGCGCCTCGGCGCCTACCCGGCCAGCCTGACCCCGGGGTCGGTCGTCGCCTCGGTGTACGGGGAGCGGGAGGTCTCCGAGCGGCACCGGCACCGCTACGAGGTCAACAACGCCTACCGCGACCGGCTGGCCGAGGCCGGTGTCGTGTTCTCCGGCACCTCCCCGGACGGTCGGCTGGTGGAGTTCATCGAGCTGGCGCCGGAGGTGCACCCGTTCTTCGTGGCCACCCAGGCGCACCCGGAGCTCAAGAGCAGGCCCACCCGCCCGCACCCGCTCTTCGCCGGGTTCATCAAGGCGGCCGTGGGGTACCTGAGGGCCGGTCGGCTGCCCGTCGACCTCGGTGACAAGGAGCCGGTTTCAGCGTGAACACCCCTGACTCGGAACTGGACGACAGCACCCGGCACGCGTTCGAGGTGGTGTCGTCGCGGGACGTGCACGTCGGCAAGATCCTGGCGCTGCGGGTCGACGAGGTCCGGATGCCCGGCGGCGGCACCGCCCGGCGCGAGGTCGTCGAGCACCTGCCCGCGGTCGCCGTGGTCGCCCTCGACGACGACGGCCGGGTGGTGCTGATCCGCCAGTACCGGCACCCGGTGGGCGAGCGGCTGTGGGAGCTGCCCGCGGGCCTGGTCGACCACGACGGGGAGGACCCGTTGGCGGCGGCGAAGCGGGAGCTGGTCGAGGAGGTCGGCCTGGAGGCCGCCGACTGGTCGGTGCTCGTCGACGTCGCCGCGTCGCCCGGGTTCACCGACGAGGCGGTGCGGGTGTACCTGGCCACCGGGCTCTCCGAGGTCACCCGGGTGGAGATGGGCGAGGAGGAGGCCGACATCGTCACCCGGCGCTTCCCGCTCGCGGAGGCTGTGCGGATGACCCTGGGTGGGGAGATCGTGAACGCTTCCGCGGTGGCGGGGGTGTTGGCGGCGCTGGCGGTGGACTCCGGTGCCGCGCCGCCTCGGCTCGCGGACGCGCCGTGGCCGGGTCGGTCGACTGCTTTCGGTGCCCGCCAGGAGGACTAGGCCGCGTTTCGAAAGCCCGTGTTCGCGATAGCCGCGCCGGATGCGGCCCCTGGCGGCACGGGAGGAGGACACCGATACAACCCCGGTATCGGCGCCCTCCTCCCGCACCGCCAGGAACCACCCCGATCACGACTCTCATCGAACGGGACTTCCGAAACACGGCCTAGACCACGGGACCGGCGCCGGGCCGGTCGTTCGGGCTGTCGCCCGACGACCGGCCCGCGCGGTGGTGCCGGTCAGTCGCGCAGGCGCCTGCCGTAGCCGTCGGTGCCGCCGTTGACCAGGAGCACGATGCCGTCGACCAGGGTCCAGATGCCGAAGCCGCCGCAGGTGAGCAACTGGGCGATGCCGACGCCGGTGTGGCCGATGTAGAAGCGGCCCAGGCCGAACGGCGTGATCAGTTGCAGGATGCCCGCCACGACCTTCGACTTGTCCGACACCCCCAGGTCGTGCCGGGGGGCCAGGCCGGGGTACACCGGGATGGCGCCCGGGGGTGCGCCGACCGGGCGCGGGGGCGGGGCGGACCAGACCGGCGGCGCCATGAACGGCGGGTACGGGGCGGGCAGGTCGGTGAACAGGACCCGCAGGTGGGCGCGGGTGGTGGCGGCGGTGGCCTGGTTGACCCGCTGGTCGTACTCGTCGACCTGGAGGCGGCCCGCGGTGAAGTGCTCGCCCAGGATCCGCATCGCGTCCTCGCGCTCGAGGTTGCCGATGCGGACGGCGTCGGGGTCGGCAGGTTGGCTCACGGGTGTCACGGTACTCGGACGCGTCCGGCCGCCCGGTGGTTTCGCGCGCGTCGACCTCTCGGGCGCACCCCCGGCCACTAGCATCCGCCCGGTGTCCGCCGCCCCCGAACCGGTCCTGCGCACCTACCTCGACCACCTCGCCGTCGAGCGGGGCACCTCGGCGAACACCCTCGACGGCTACACCCGCGACCTGCTGCGCTACCTCGACCACCTCGCCGCCCTCGGCGTCACCGACCTCGGCGAGGTGCGCGAGCAGCACGTGTCCGGGTTCCTCGCGGCGCTGCGGGAGGGCGACGCGGAGCACCCGCCGCTGGCCGCGTCCTCCGCGGCCCGGGCCCTGGTGGCCGTGCGCGGGCTGCACCGCTTCGCCGTGCTGGAGGGGCTGACCGAGACCGACGCCGCCCGCGAGGTCAAACCCCCCACCCCGCCGCGCCGGTTGCCCAAGGCGCTGCCGGTCGACGACGTGCTCCGCCTGCTCGACACCCCGCCCGGCGACGGCCCCGGCGGGCTGCGCGACCGCGCCCTGCTGGAGCTGCTGTACTCCACCGGCGCCCGCATCTCCGAGGCCGTCGGGCTCGACCTCGACGACGTCGACGCGGTGGAGCGGGTCGTGCGGCTCGACGGCAAGGGCGGCAAGCAGCGGCTGGTGCCCATCGGCCGCCCGGCCCTCGACGCCCTGGACGCGTACCTGGTGCGGGCCCGCCCCGACCTGGCCGCCCGCGGCCGGGGCACGCCCGCGGTCTTCCTCAACCTGCGCGGCGGCAGGCTGTCGCGGCAGAGCGCGTGGACCACCCTCCGGGTGGCCGCCGAGCAGGCGGGCATCACCGTGGCCGTCTCCCCGCACACGCTGCGCCACTCCTTCGCCACCCACCTGATCGAGGGCGGCGCGGACGTGCGGGTGGTGCAGGAACTCCTCGGCCACGCGTCGGTGACCACGACCCAGATCTACACCCTGGTCACGGTCACGACCCTGCGCGAGGTGTACGCCACCGCCCACCCGCGCGCGATCCGGTGACGGCAGACTCGGTGCCGTGCCAACACCAACGTCAACACCGCTGTCCACACCGCTGACCCACGACGGTCCGGTCCGCTGGGGGATCCTCGGGGCCGGGGTCATCGCGGGCGCCGCGGGCGCCGACCTGCGCGACACCCCGGACAACACCGTCCACGCCGTCGGGGCCCGCGACCTCGGCCGCGCCAGGGCGCTCGCCGAGACCCTCGGCGCCCCCACCGCGTACGGGTCCTACGCCGAACTCGTCGCCGACCCCGACGTGGACGTGGTCTACGTCGCCACCACCCACGGCCAGCACCACGAGCACGCGCTGCTGGCCGTCGAGGCGGGCAAGCCGGTGCTGGTGGAGAAGGCGTTCACCCTGACCGAGCGGCAGGCCCGCGAGGTCGTCGAGGCCGCCCGCGCGCGCGGCGTGTTCTGCATGGAGGCCATGTGGACCCGGCTGCACCCGCTGGTCCGCCGGGCCCAGGAGATCGTCGCCGCGGGCACCATCGGTGAGGTCGTCTCGGTCACCGCCGACCACGGCTGGGCGTTCGACTACGACCCGGCGCACCGGCTGTTCGACCTGGCCGCGGGCGGGTCCGCCCTGCTCGACCTGGGCGTCTACGCCGCCATCTTCCCGTGGCTGTTCCTCGGCGCACCGGACGACGTCGTGGCCACCGGCCGCCGCTCGCCCACCGGGTCGGACTCCACCGTCGCCATGCTGTGGAGCTACGCCGACGGCCGGTACGCGAACGTCTCCTGCACCGTGGAGGCGTTCAGCCCGTGCGAGGCGACCGTCGTCGGGACCGGCGGCTGGCTGACCTTCCGCAGGCCGCTGTTCCGCCCCACGTCGCTGCTGGTGCACGTCGGGTCGCCGCGCGACGGCGTGGAGGAGGAGCTCACCGCGCCGGTCGAGGGCAACGGGTACCGGCCGCAGTTCGCCGAGGTCGCCCGCTGCCTGCGCGCCGGGCTGGCGGAGAGCCCGCTGGTCCCGCACGCCGACACGGTGGCGATCATGGGCCTGATGGACCGGGCCCGGCTGGCCGTCGGCGCCCGGTTCCCCGCCGACGGCTGAGCGCCCCCGATCAGGTCGAGGCCGCCCCGGGTTCCGGCCGGGTCGTACTGTGGTCGGCGTGGACGAGCCGAGGAGCGACCAGGTCCGACTGCCCGAGGTGCTGCACGCGCTCAGCGACCCCACCCGGCTCGCCGTCCTCGCCCAGCTCGCGGGCGCCGGTGAGCTGTCCTGCGGCGACCTGGACGTCTCCGTGGCCAAGTCGACCCTGTCGCAGCACCTGCGGGTGCTGCGGCGGGCCGGGGTCACCCACACCCGCCCGGACGGCAACCAGCGGTGGCTGTCGCTGCGCCGCGCCGAGCTGGACGAGCTGTTCCCCGGCCTGATCGGGGCCGTCCTCGGCGCCCTCGCGGGCCCGGGCGCCGAATCCGCGGGCCGACCACCCGACCGCGCTGCGGCAAACGCTTGACTCGCGGGCGGCGAGCCGTGTTGGAGGCCAACGGCCGCCCCCTTACGCTGCGGTGGTCAGCACCGCAGGCGACAAGGAGCTGGATCGCCATGTCGACACTTCCGCATTCGGAACAGCGTCGGGTGGAGCTCAGCATCGCGCCGAGGGACTCCGACGACGACGGGATCGACGAGCCGCCCGTCGCGGGCACCATGGGTCCCACCGGCCGCCCGCGCAGGCACATACCCGAACCCGAGCCGGTCGCCGTCCACGGTCCGGCGCAGGTCCTCGCCGTCTGCAACCAGAAGGGCGGGGTCGGCAAGACCACGTCCACCATCAACCTCGGCGCCGCGCTCACCGAGTACGGCAGGCGGGTGCTGCTGGTCGACTTCGACCCCCAGGGCGCGCTGTCGGTCGGCCTGGGCATCCCCCCGCACGACCTGGAGCGCACCATCTACAACGTGCTCATCGAGGGCTCGGTCGGGGTGCGCGACGTGGTCATGGAAACCTGCGTGGAGAACCTGCACCTGCTGCCCAGCAACATCGACCTGTCCGCCGCCGAGGTGCAGCTTGTGTCCGAGGTGGGCCGCGAGCACTCCTTAATGCGGACCCTGCGTCCGGTGCTGGCCGACTACGACTACGTCCTCGTCGACTGCCAGCCCTCGCTGGGTCTGCTGACCGTGAACGCGCTCACCGCCGCGGACGGGGTGCTGATCCCACTGGAGTGCGAGTACTTCAGCCTGCGCGGCGTCGCCCTGCTCATCGACACCATCGACAAGGTCCAGGACAGGTTGAACCCCAAACTGAGCATCACCGGCATCCTGGCCACCATGTTCGACCCCCGCACCCTGCACTCGCGGGAGGTCATGGCCCGGGTCGTCGACGCGTTCGGCGAGACCGTGTTCGACACCGTCATCAACCGCACGGTGCGGTTCCCGGAGACCACCGTCGCGGGCGAGCCGATCACCACCTGGGCGCCCCGGTCGGCCGGGGCCAAGGCGTACCGCCAACTCGCCCGCGAGGTGATCGCCAGGTGACCAGGAGGACCCCGCTCCCGGGAGCCGCCGAGCTGTTCCGCCCCACCGCGCGGGCACCCGAGCGGGTCGACCGCGCCGTGGTGAGCCAGGCCCGGGCCGACCACGCCCAGCTCGACGGGGTGCTGTTCGAGGTGCCGGAGGGCACGCACCGGCAGAAGCACACCGCGAAGATCACCGTGTACGTCTCCGACGAGGAGCTGCTGGCGCTGGAGCAGGCCCGGCTGGCGCTGCGCGCCGCGCACGGGGTCGCCGTCGACCGCGGCCGGGTCGTGCGCGAGGCCGTCGCGGTGCTGCTCGCCGACCTCGACGCGCACGGCGCCGAGTCCGTGCTGGTCCGCAGGCTGCGCCGGGAACCCCGCCGGTGACCGCCGTGGTCGACCCGCCCGCTCCGGCAGCCGAGGAGCCGAGCGGGAAGTTCACGGTGCGGCTGTCGAACTTCGAGGGCCCGTTCGACCTGCTGCTGCAACTGATCTCCCAGCACCGGATGGACGTCACCGAGGTCGCCCTGCACCAGGTCACCGACGACTTCATCGCCCACATCAAGTCCCTCGGCGACGACTGGAGCCTGGACGAGACCACCGAGTTCCTGGTCGTCGCCGCCACCCTGCTCGACCTCAAGGCGGCCCGGCTGCTGCCCCAGGGCGAGGTCGACGACGAGGACGACCTGGCGCTGCTGGAGGCCAAGGACCTGCTGTTCGCCCGGCTGCTGCAGTACCGGGCCTACAAGCAGGTCGCGGCCCTGTTCGGCGAGCTGGAGTCGACCGCGCTGCGCCGCTACCCGCGCTCGGTGGCCATGGAGGACCGCTTCCAGGACCTCATCCCCGAGGTGATGCTCGGGGTCGACCCGGACAGGTTCGCCAAGATCGCTGCCGCGGTCTTCCGGCCCAAGCCGCCGCCCACGGTGTCGCTCGACCACATCCACCAGCGGCAGGTGTCGGTCCGCGAGACCGCGGGGGAGCTGCGGCTCATCCTGGCCGAACTGGGCAGGGCCACGTTCGCGCAGCTCGTCGCCGACTGCGAGAACACCCTGGAGGTCGTGGCCAGGTTCCTGGCGCTGCTGGAGCTCTACCGCGAGGCGACGGTCCTCTTCGAGCAGGAGGACCCGCTCGGCGAGCTGATCGTGGAATGGACCGGCGAGCCGGACCCCGCGGCCGTGGCCGCGGTGGCGCCGCCCGCCGGGGAGGAAGAGGAGTACGGGTGACCGACACCCCCGAAGACGACCACCTGCGGGTCAGCGACGAGGTCGCCGAGCGCCTCGCCAACCTGTTCGCCCCCACCGGGACCGACTCGGACGCGGCCGAGCCGCCCGCGGCGGCCCCGGGCAGCGACGCAGAGGCCGCCCCGGCGGCCCCGGGCAAGGGTGCTGCCAGCAGGCGTGGGCGGGCCGAGCGCGCCACCGCCGACGCGCCGCCGGGTGCCGGGGAGGACACCCGGACCCCGTCCGCGGACTCCGTCGCGGCCAACGCGACGGCGGCCCCGACGCGCCGCACCAGGACGAAGGCCCCTGCCGTTCCCCCCGTGCTGCGACCGCGCGAGGCGGGCACCGACGCTGCGGCGAAGGCACCCGTGCCCGCCGATCCGAGCCCTGCCCGGGCAGACCGTTCCGAGTCGGGGGAGCCGGGCGTCCTGCCGGTGGGGTCAGGTGGAGCGGGCGCCGACGCGGAGGCACCCGTGCCCGCCGATCCGAGCCCTGCCCGGGCAGACCGTTCCGAGTCGGGGGAGCCGGGCGTCCTGCCGGTGGG
>NZ_JAJCXD010000006.1:0-7758 GCF_021056305.1 Actinokineospora sp. PR83 | reverse complement strand
ACGACCGCCGCGCCCGCGGCCTGCCCGCCACGGCGATCGCCTGGGGCGCCTGGGCCGGGGGCGGCATGGCCGCCGAGGGCCCCGCCGCGGGCCGGGTCGCCCGGGGCGGGTTGACCCCGATGCCGCCCGCGCTGGCCGTCCGCGCGCTGGGCAAGGCCGTGGGCGACGGGCGGGTCATCCTCGCTGACATCGACCTCGACCGGTTCGTGCCCGCGTTCACCGCGTCCCGCCCGAGCGCGCTGTTCTCCGAGCTGCACACCCCCGCCGCCGCGGACCCCGGCACCCCCGACGAGATCGGGGACATGGGCGAGCTGGTCCGCGCCTGCACCGCGGGCGTGCTGGCCTACCCCTCGGCCGCCGACGTCGCGCCCGGCAAGGCCTTCCGCGACCTGGGCATCGACTCGCTCACCGCGCTGGAGCTGCGCAACGCCCTGGCCCGCGCCACCGGGCTGAAGGTGCCCGCGACCCTCGTCTTCGACTTCCCCACCCCCGCCGCCCTGGCCGACCACCTCACCGGGCTCCTCGGCGGCACCGCGAAGACCGAGCGGACCAGGGCCGTCGCCGTGGCCGACGACCCCATCGCCATCGTGTCGATGGCCTGCCGCTTCCCCGGGGGCGTCGCGTCCCCGGAGGACTTCTGGGCGCTGCTCACCGCGGGCCGCGACGCCCTCGGCGGCTTCCCCGCCGACCGCGGCTGGGACCTCGCCGCCCTGTTCGACACCGACCCCGACCGCCCGGGCACCTCGCACACCGCCGAGGGCGGCTTCCTGGCCGACGTGGCCGGCTTCGACGCCGACCTGTTCGGCGTCTCCCCTCGCGAGGCGCTGGCGATGGACCCGCAGCAGCGGCTGCTGCTGCACACCGCCTGGGAGGCGTTCGAGCGCGCCGGGCTCGACCCGACCGGTGTGCGCGGCTCCGCGACCGGGGTCTTCGTCGGCACCAACGGGCAGGACTACGCCACCGCCCTGGGCGCCGACCTGTCCGAGCACGGCGGTTACCTCGCCACCGGCAACGCCGCCAGCGTCGTCTCGGGCCGCCTGTCCTACTCCTTCGGCCTGGAGGGCCCGGCGCTGACGGTCGACACCGCCTGCTCGGCGTCGCTGGTCGCGCTGCACCTGGCCGCCCAGTCGCTGCGCTCGGGGGAGTGCGACCTGGCGCTGGCGGGCGGGGTCACCGTCATGTCCACGCCCGCGGTGTTCATCGAGTTCTCCCGCCAGCGCGGCTTGGCGGGCGACGGCCGGTGCAAGGCGTTCTCCGCCGACGCCGACGGCACCGGCTGGGGCGAGGGCGTCGGCCTGCTGCTCGTGGAGCGGCTGTCCGACGCCGAGCGCAACGGCCACCCCGTGCTGGCCGTGCTGCGCGGCTCGGCTGTGAACCAAGACGGCGCCTCCAACGGGCTCACCGCCCCGAACGGGCCCGCCCAGCAGCGCGTCATCCGCTCCGCCCTCGCCTCCGGCGGGCTCGTCGCGTCCGATGTGGACGCCGTGGAGGCGCACGGCACCGGCACCGTCCTCGGCGACCCCATCGAGGCCCAGGCGCTGCTGGCCACCTACGGCCAGGACCGCGAGCGGCCGCTGTGGCTGGGGTCGGTGAAGTCGAACATCGGCCACACGCAGGCCGCCGCGGGCGCCGCCGGGGTCATCAAGTCCGTGCTCGCCCTGCGCCACGGTGTGCTGCCCCGCACGCTGCACGTCTCCGGCCCCAACGAGCACGTCGACTGGACCACCGGGTCGGTCTCCCTGCTCACCGAGCCGCAGCCCCTGCCCGCGATCGAGCGGCCGTGGCGGATCGGCGTGTCCTCCTTCGGCGTCAGCGGCACCAACGCCCACCTGGTCGTCGAGCAGGTGCCCGCCCCGGCCCCCGCCGCCCCGCGCGAGCGGGCGCGGGCGGTGCCGCTGGTCGTGTCCGGGCACACCGCCGAGGCCGTCCGGCACCAGGCCGCGCGGCTGGCCCACGTCGAGGCCGACCCGGTCGACATGGCGTTCACGTTGCTCACCGCCCGCGCCGCGCTGGCGCACAGCGGGGTGGCCGTGGGCGACCGCACCTTCCTCCCCGTGGCCGCGGCGAGCGGGCGCGTGGCGTTCGCGTTCACCGGTCAGGGGTCGCAGCGCGCGGGCATGGGTCGTGAGCTGGCGGCGGTGTTCCCGGTGTTCGAGGCCGCGTGGGACGAGGTCATGGGCCTGTTCCCCGTCGAGGTGCGGGAGGCGATCACCGAAGGCACGCGGATCGATGAGACGCAGTTCGCCCAGCCTGCGATCTTCGCTTTCGAGGTCGCGATGGTGCGGTTGTTCGCCTCCTGGGGTGTTCGTCCGGATGTGGTGATCGGGCATTCGGTGGGTGAGATCGCCGCGGCGTGGGCTGCTGGGGTGTTCTCGTTGGAGGACGCTGCGGCGTTGGTGGTGAAGCGTGGCGCGTTGATGGGGGCGGTGACCGTCCGCGGTGCCATGGCTGCCATCGCACTGTCCGAGGACGAGGTGGAGCTGCCCGCCGGGGTCGAGCTGGGTGCGGTCAACGGCCCGGATTCCGTTGTGGTGTCGGGTGATGCGGACGCGGTTGCGGCGATGGTGGACGAGCACAGGGCGCGTGGGGTCAAGGCGTCGTTGTTGAAGGTGAGCCACGCGTTCCACTCCGCGCACATGGACGAGGTGCTGGCCGAGTTCACCGCGTTCGTGGCGGGCATCGAGCGCGGCCCGGCCCGGGTCGAGTTCGTCGGCGCCGCCGGGGACGACGCCCCGACCACCACCGCCTACTGGACGGCGAACCTGCGCGGCACCGTGCGCTTCGGCGACGGGGCCGCCCGCCTCGCCGCCGGGCACGTGCTGGAGGTCGGGCCGGACGCCGCCCTCACCCCGTGGCTCGACGGCGCCGTCGCCGCCCAGCGCGGCGGCGACGAGGAGACCGCCGCAGTCCGCGCCCTGGCCACCCTGCACGCCCGCGGCGTGGCCGTGGACTGGGCCGAGTTCTTCACCGGCCTCGACGCCCGCGTCATCGACCTGCCCACCTACCCCTTCCAGCAGCGCCGCTTCTGGCCCGCCACCCGCGACACCGGCACGCGCGCCCTGCACTACGTCGAGGACTGGGCGCCGATCCCCGTCCCCACCGCCACCGACGACGGTTGGCTGCTCGTGCACCCCGAGGGCGTCGAACCGCCGCTGCCGGGGATGCCCGCGCTCGCCGTGCCCGCCGGGACCGACCGCCACGGGCTCGCCGCCCTGATGGCGGGCGCGGCCCGGCCGCGCGGCGCCCTGTCCGTCCTCGATGACGCCGCCGATGTCCTGGTCCTGGTGCAGGCCATGGGCGACGCAGGCGTGCCCGGGCGGCTGTGGGCCGTCGCCACCGACGCCGGGACCGCCGGGCTGGGCCGCACCGCCGCCCTGGAGCAGCCCGACCGGTGGGGCGGCGTCGTCCACCACGACGGCTCCGACTGGGACCTCGTCGCCCGCGCCCTCGGCGGCGCGGAGGACGAGGTCGCCGTGCGCGGCGGAGTGCTCCTGGGCCGCCGCGTCACCCGCCCCGCCCCCACCGCGGGTGCGTGGCGGCCGACCGGCACCGTCCTGGTCACCGGCGGTACCGGGGCACTGGGCGCGCACGTCGCCCGCTGGCTGCGCGACAACGGCGCAGACCGCATCGTCCTCGCCGGGCGCCGCGGCCTCGACGCCCCGGGCGCGGCCGCGCTGGCCGAGGAGACCGGCGCCGTCGTGCGCGCGGTCGACGTCACCGACCGCGCCGCGCTCGCCGCGCTGCTCACCGAGTTCCCGCCGAACGCGGTGGTGCACGCGGCCGGGCTGCTCGACGACGGCGTCGTCGACGGACTGACCCCCGAGCGGATGCGCGCGGTCGACGGCCCCAAGGTCGACGCGGCCCGCCTGCTCGACGAGCTGACCGGCGACCTCGACGCGTTCGTGCTGTTCTCCTCGGCGGCGGCCACCTTCGGCGCCGCCGGGCAGGCCAACTACGCCGCCGCCAACGCCCGCCTCGACGCCCTCGCCCGCGCCAGGCACGCCGCGGGCAAGCCCGCCACCGCGCTGGCCTGGGGCCCCTGGGCCGAGGACGGCATGGCAGCCGACCTGGGCGAGCGCGCTGGGATGCGCAGGCTGCGCACCGGGCCCGCGCTGGCGGCGATGGCCACCGCCGTCGCCTCCGGCCACCCCGTCGTCACCATCGCCGACCTGGACTGGGCCGCGTTCGCCCCGGCGCTGTCGGCGCTGCGGCCCAAGCCCGCCCTCGACGGCGTCGCGGAGGCCCGCGAGGCCCTGCGCGCCGCCGCCGAGCGGGCCCGCCCCGCCGACCTGGGCGACAAGGAGCTGCTGGCGCTGGTCCGCGAGACCGCCGCCGCCGTGCTCGGCCACACCGGGGTGTCGGCGGTCCCCGCCGACAAGGCGTTCCGCGACCTCGGGGCCGACTCGCTGACCGCGGTGGAGATCCGCAACCTGCTCGGCGCGGCCACCGGCCTGCCGCTGCCCGCCGGGCTGGTCTTCGACCACCCGACCCCCGCCCGCCTGGCCGCCGAGCTGGCCCGCCTGCTCGGCCACGGCGAGGTCGAGCGGGCCGCGAGCCCCGCCAGGGCCACCGACGAGCCGATCGCCATCATCGGCATGGCCTGCCGCTTCCCCGGCGGCGCGGACACCCCCGAACGCCTCTGGGACCTGCTGCGCGCGGGCGGCGACGCGGTGGGCCCGTTCCCGGCCGACCGCGGCTGGGACAGCACCCTGCTGCACGGCGAGGGCGGCCTGTCCCACACCCGCGAGGGCGGGTTCCTGCACAACGTCCCCGAGTTCGACGCCGACCTGTTCGGCATCTCCCCGCGCGAGGCGCTGGCGATGGACCCCCAGCAGCGGCTGCTGTTGGAGACCACGTGGGAGGTCTTCGAGCGGGCCGGGCTCGACCCCCGCTCGCTGCGCGGCTCGGCCACCGGGGTGTTCATCGGCACCAACGGCCAGGACTACGCCTCGCTGCTGATGGACGCCGCCCACGACGTCGGCGGGCACATCGCCACCGGCAACGCCGCCAGCGTCGTCTCCGGGCGGCTGTCCTACGCGTTCGGGCTGCAGGGCCCGGCGGTCACCGTCGACACCGCGTGCTCGTCGTCGCTGGTCGCGCTGCACTGGGCCGTGCAGGCGCTGCGCTCGGGGGAGTGCGACCTGGCGGTGGCGGGCGGGGTCACCGTCATGTCCACCCCGGGCGCGTTCATCGAGTTCTCCCGGCAGGGCGGGCTCGCGGGCGACGGCCGGTGCAAGGCGTTCTCCGCCGAGGCCGACGGCACCGGCTGGGGCGAGGGCGCGGGCGTGCTGCTCGTCGAGCGGCTGTCCGACGCGCGGCGCCACGGCCACGAGGTGCTGGCCGTCGTGCGCGGGTCGGCGATCAACTCCGACGGCGCCTCCAACGGGCTCACCGCCCCCAACGGGCCCGCGCAGCAGCGGGTGATCCGCGCCGCGCTGGCCGCCGCGGGTCTGCGCCCGTCCGATGTGGACGCGGTGGAGGCGCACGGCACCGGCACCGTCCTGGGCGACCCGATCGAGGCGGAGGCGCTGCTCGCCGCCTACGGGCAGGACCGGGACCGGCCCCTGTGGCTGGGGTCGGTGAAGTCCAACATCGGCCACACCCAGGCCGCCGCGGGCGTCGCCGGGGTCATGAAGGTGGTGCTGGCCCTGCGCAACGGGCTGCTGCCCAAGACCCTGCACGCCGCCGAGGCGTCCCCGCACGTGGACTGGTCGCGCGGACCGGTGCGGCTGCTGTCCGAGCCCGTCGAGTGGGACGGCGGCGACCGGCCCCGGCGCGCGGGCGTGTCCTCGTTCGGCTTCAGCGGCACCAACGCCCACGTCATCGTCGAGCAGGCCCCGCCGACGCCGGAACCGGAGGGCGCCGGGCTCGGCGTCCCGGTGCCGTGGGTCGTCTCGGGCGCGTCCGCCGACGCCCTGCGCGCGCAGGTCGAGCGGCTGCGCGCGGTCGAGGCCGACCCCGCTGCCGTGGGCGCCGCGCTCGCGCTGCACCGCGCCGACCTCGACCACCGCGCCGTCGCCGTCGGCAGCAGCGCCGAGGACCTGCGCGCCGCGCTGGACCGGGCCGCCGGGGTCGTCGCGGGCGCGGGTTCGACGGCGTTCCTGTTCTCCGGCCAGGGTGCCCAGCGCGCCGGGATGGGCCTGGACCTGGCTGCCGCGTTCCCCGCCTTCGCCCAGGCGTGGCAGGAGGTGCTCGCGCACTACCCCGACACCGTCCGCGACGTCCTGACCAGCGGCGACGCCCGGGTCGACCGCACCGAGTACACCCAGCCCGGCCTGTTCGCCGTGGAGGTCGCGCTGGCCAGGCTGTTCGAGTCGTGGGGCGTGCTGCCCGACGCCGTGGCCGGGCACTCGGTGGGCGAGATCGCCGCCGCGCACGTCGCGGGCGTGCTGTCGCTGGCCGACGCGTGCCGCATGGTCGTGGCCCGCGGCGCGCTCATGGGGGCGCTGCCCGAGGGCGGAGCGATGGTCGCCCTCGCGCTCGCGGAGGACGAGCTGGACCTGCCGCAGGGCGTTGACCTCGCCGCGGTCAACGGGCCCCGGTCGGTCGTGGTCTCCGGGCCCGCCGAGCCGGTGCTCGCCTTCGCCGAGCGGCACGCCGCCCAGGGCGTGCGGACCAAGCGCCTGACCGTCAGCCACGCCTTCCACTCGTCGCTGATGAACCCCGTGCTCGACGCCTTCACCGAGGTCGTGCGTGGCCTCACCTTCGCCGAGCCCACCACCGCCGCCGTCAGCGCGGTGACCGGGGGACCCGCCGAGCAGGTGTGGACCGACCCCGAGCACTGGGTGCGGCAGGTGCGCGAGCCGGTCCGCTTCGGCGCGGCCGTGCGCGCGCTCGACGCCACCGCGCTCCTGGAGATCGGCCCCGACAGCGTGCTGCTCGCGATGGCCGAGGCCGCAGGGTCGAGCGCCGCGCTCATCCCCGCCCAGCGGTCGGGGGTCGACCAGGCGCACGCCGTGGTGTCCGCCCTGGCGGCGCTGCACGCGCACGGCGTGGAAGTCGACTGGTCGGTCTTCTTCGCGGGCGTGCGGCCGGCGCCGCTGCCCACCTACGCCTTCCAGCGCCGCCGCTACTGGCCGCAGCAGGCCACTCCGGCCGTGGACCCGGTGCACTACGCCGACGCGTGGCAGCCGGTCACGCCCGGCGCGGGCGGCACCGACCCCGCCGACATCGCCGTCCTGGGGGAGGGCTGGCCCGTCGCGGACGCGCTGGCCGCCCGCGGCGCGGTCGTGGTCCCGCACCCGGCCGGGACGACCGCTCCCGTCCTGGTCGTGCGCGCCGACGACGCCGCCGACCTGCTGGCCGCCCTGCACAACGCCCCGGCGGGCACCCGCGTGTGGGGTGTGACCTCGCGCGCCGTCGCCGCCGGGTCCACCGACCCCGCCCCGGTCCCCGCGCACGCCGCGGCCTGGGGCTTGGGCCGGGTCGCCGCGCTGGAGTTGCCCGACCGCTGGGGTGGGCTGGTCGACCTGCCCGAGGACCCCGACTGGGACGCCCTGCTGGGCGTCCTGGCGGGCCCGGACGACGAGGTGGCGCTGCGCCGGGGCGCGGTGCTGTCCCGCCGAGTCGTGCGCGCCGAGCCCACCGGCGACTGGCGGCCCTCGGGCACCGTGCTGATCACCGGCGGCACCGGCGCCCTCGGCGCGCGCGTCGCCCGCTGGGCCGCCGCGCACGGCGCCGACCGGCTCGTGCTGCTCAGCCGCGGCGGGCCGGGTGCCCCCGGGGCCGCCGAGCTGGTCGCCGAGCTGCCGGTGCCCG
>NZ_JAJCXD010000069.1:0-29681 GCF_021056305.1 Actinokineospora sp. PR83 | reverse complement strand
ACCCGGATACGATCGGCACAGGAGCACGCACGGGAAGGAGGATCCATGGGCATCGGGCAGCGGTTGAACCGCAAGCTTGAGAACATCGTGGGCAACTCCTTCGCGCGTGTCTTCGGTGGCAACGTGGTGCCCCAGGAGGTGGCGCAGGCGTTGCAGCGCGAGAGCGAGGACAACGTCCGCGAGTTGGCTGGTGGCCGGATGCTGGCGCCGAACCACTACGTGGTTCAGCTCGGGCCCGGGGACCACGACAACTTCGCGGGCGATGAAGACCGCATGAAGGCGCTGCTCGCGGACTGCGTGGCCGAGCATCTCAGCGAGCACGGCTGGGACACCTACGGCGACGTCGTAGTCTCCTTGGAGCGCTCCGACGCGCTGCACACCGGACAGTTCCGAACCCGCTCGTCCGTCGACCCCGACGTGAAGGCTCACGTCTCGGGCGCAGGCCACCAGGCAGGCAGACGGTCGGCACAACCCCGCAACGCAGGAGACCCATCCATGAGCCAGCCTCCCGGCTACGGCCAAGCGCCCGAGGGCGACCCTTACGGACAGCAGTACGGGTACGGCCAGGGGCAGTACGGCAACGATCCCAACTACGGCCAGCAGCAGGGCTACGGCCAGCAGCCGCAGCAAGGCGGCTACGACCAGCAGGGTTACGGCCAGCAGGGTGGCTACGACCAGCAGGGCGCCGCCGGTTACGGCCAGCAGGGCTACGACCAGGGCTACAACCAGGGTTACGGCCAGCAGCAGGGCGGCTACGACCAGCAGGGTTACGGCCAGCAGCAGGGGTACGACCAGGGCTACAACCAGGGCTACGGCCAGCAGGCGGGCTACGACCAGCAGGGTTACGGCGGCCAGCAGGCCGGGTACGGCCAGGACCCGTACGGGCAGCAGGGCGGCTACGCCCCGCCCGCGGTGCAGACCCAGCGGCAGCTCTCGGCCAGCCTGCAGCTCGACGACGGTTCCAACCGAAACTACTCGCTCAAGCAGGGCGGGAACGTGGTCGGCCGGGGCCAGGACGCGGACTTCCGGCTGCCGGACACCGGGGTGTCGCGCAGGCACCTGGAGATCACCTGGGACGGCCAGAGCGCCACGCTGGCGGACCTGGGTTCGACGAACGGCACCACGGTCAACGGCACCCCGGTGCAGACCTGGCAGCTCGCCGACGGCGACGTGGTGCGCATCGGGCACTCTTCGCTGGTGTTCCGTACGCAGGGCTGATCGGCCTGCCCGCAGGGGCGGGCAACGTCCGAGAGGGGCCAGACGTCCTGGAGGGCTGTCCGGAGTTCGTGGGCCCGGGCAGTCCTCGTGTCGACCTGGCCCGGTGGGGTGGGTCCGGCGCGAGCGGGCCTGCCGGTGAGAAGCGGGAGCGGCAACAACAAGTGCCAGAGTTGGTCATGCAGTTGACCAGAGCGGGGTTCCTTGCCCTGCTCTGGCTCTTTGTGCTTGCCGCGCTGCGGGTGGTCCGGTCGGACCTGTACGCCGCGTCCGGGCTCCGCGTGGCGGTGCCCGGGTTCCGCAGGTCGTCGGAGAAGAAAGTGCGCGGGAAGGCGCCCAGGCAGCTGGTGGTGACGCACGGGGCCCTGCAGGGGACCCGGATCACCCTGGACGGGCGGCCGATCATGATGGGCAGGGCGGACGACTCGACGCTGGTGCTCGACGACGACTACGCCTCGACCCGGCACGCCCGGCTGTCGCTGCGCGGAACGGACTGGTACGTGGAAGATCTGGGCTCGACGAACGGGACGTACCTGGACCGGGCTAAGGTCACCCAACCCCTCCGGGTGCCGCTAGGTGTCCCGATCCGCATCGGCAAGACGGTGATCGAGCTGCGCTCATGACCCTGGTACTCCGTTACGCGGCCCGCAGCGACCGGGGCCTGGTGCGCTCCAACAACCAGGACTCCGTGTACGCGGGCCCCCGCCTGCTCTCCCTGGCCGACGGCATGGGCGGCCACGTCGCGGGCGAGGTGGCCAGCAAGGTGGTCATCGCCGCCCTGGCCCCGCTGGACGACGACGAGCCCGGCGACGACCTGCTCGGGCAGCTCCGCGAGGCGACCCTCGCGGGCAACGGCGCCATCGCCGAGCTGGTCGCGGGCGACCCGGACCTGGACGGGATGGGCACGACGCTGTCGGCGATCCTGTTCGCCGGGAACCGCCTCGGCCTGGTGCACGTCGGCGACTCGCGCGTCTACCTGCAGCGCAACGGCCAGTTCACCCAGATCACGCACGACGACACGTTCGTGCAGTCGCTGATCGACGAGGGCCGGATCACCGAGGACGAGGCGGCGGTGCACCCGCAGCGGTCGCTGCTGCTCAAGGCGCTGACCGGGCACGAGGTCGAGCCGACGCTGACCGTGCGCGAGGCCCGCCCCGGCGACCGGTACCTGCTGTGCTCGGACGGGCTGTCCGGGCCGGTGAGCCACGAGACGCTCAGCGAGGCCATCCAGATCCCGGACCCGCAGGAGTGCGCGGACCGGATGATCGAGCTGGCGCTGAAGTCCGGTGGCCCGGACAACGTCACGGTGATCATCGCCGACGTGGTGGACATCGACTACGGCGACAACAACCCGATCGTCGGCGGTGCCGCGGGCAACGGCTCCGACGAGCGGCCGCCGCCGGATTCCCCGGCGTCGCGCGCGGGGGCGATCACCGCGCCGCGACCGGTGCCCCGGCCGCAGGCCCAGCCGGAACCGCCGGACCCCAAGATCAAGAAGCGCAAGCGGTTGCGCGCGCTGCTGGTCCTGCTGCTGGTGGCGCTGCTGCTGGGCGCGGGCGCGGTGGGGGTCCGGTACTGGGTCAACACGCAGTACTTCATCGGCGAGGGCGCCGCGGGCGAGGTCGCCATCTTCCAGGGCATCCAGGGCAGCGTCCTGGGGTTGTCGCTGAACAGCCAGGTGCAGGGAAGCTGCGGCCCGGAGGACCCGGTGCCGTGCGACCGGCTCTACGTCGAGGACCTGAACTCCATCGGCCAGGACGTGGTGCGCTCGGGCCGCAACACCGCCGACAACCTGTCCGACGCCAGGGAGAAGCTCAGCCAGCTCCGCACGAACCGGCTGCCGCTGTGCGACGACCCGGCCGACCAGGCGACCCCGACGGAGACCCCGGGCGCCCCGCCCGCCGCCCCGCTGCCGACCACCGGCGTCGCCACGACCACGGCCGCGGGCCCGACCACGACGACCGACGGCGCCGCGAGCACGACCGGCTCCACCGACCCCGCACCGGCGGGCGCCTGCCGCCAGCCGCGCGACGAGGACAAGGGCGGCGGCTGATGGCATCACCGGCCCAGGGCGCGGTGGGTGGTCCGGCGGCCGGGCAGGGCGCGGCCGCCGAGAGCACCACGCCGACGCGGCGCGGCACCGAGCTGTGGCTGCTCGGCTTCGCCGCGGCGCTGGTGACCGGTGCGCTGATGCTGGTGGAGGCCAACCAGGAGCAGACGCTCACCTTCCGGATCGTCTGGTACGGCCTGGCCTTCCTGGCCCTGTTCGGCGTGGCGCACGTGGCGGTGCGCCGGTTCGCCCCGTACGCCGACCCGCTGATCCTGCCCTGCGTCGCGGTGCTCAACGGGCTCGGACTGGTGATCATCTACCGGATCGACCTGGCGCTGAGCGAGCGCGCGATCCAGGCGGGCCGGGACTTCAACAACGACGTCCCCAAGCAGATCCTGTGGACCACGGTCGCGCTGGCGCTGCTGCTCGCGGTGCTGATCCTGATCAAGGACCACCGCACGCTGACCAAGTACAGCTACACCTTCGGCCTGGCCGGGCTGGTGCTGCTGGCGCTGCCCGCGGTGCTGCCCGGCTTCATCGCCCCGACCATCAACGGCGCCAAGATCTGGCTGCGGGTCGGCCCGTTCTCCATCCAGCCCGGTGAGTTCTCCAAGGTCCTGCTGCTGGTCTTCTTCGCGGCGTTCCTGGTCTCCAAGCGCGACCTGTTCATGGCCGCGGGCCGCCGGGTGCTGGGCATCGACCTGCCGCGCGCCCGCGACCTGGGGCCGGTCCTGTTCGCCTGGGCGATGTCGCTCGGCGTGCTGATCTTCCAGAAGGACCTGGGCACCTCGCTGCTGTTCTACGGCACGATCCTGGTGATGCTCTACGTCGCCACCGAGCGCGGCGTGTGGGTGGGCATCGGCGTCACGCTGTTCGTCGGCGGCGCGTTCGTGGCCTACAAGCTGTTCACCCACGTGCAGCAGCGGGTGGCCAACTGGTTCGACCCGCTGGCCACCTACAACGACATCGGCGGCGGCTACCAGATCGCGCAGGCGCTGTTCGGCCTGGGCACCGGCGGGGTGGGCGGCACCGGCCTCGGCGCGGGCCGCCCGGACCTGGTGCCGCTGGCCAACACCGACTTCATCGTCGCCGCCATCGGCGAGGAGCTGGGCTTCATCGGCCTGGCCGCGCTACTGCTGATCTACGCGGTGCTGGCCCTGCGCGGCATGCGCAGCGCGCTCGCGGTCCGCGACACCTTCGGCAAGCTGCTCGGCGGCGGCCTGTCGTTCCTGCTGATCATGCAGGTGTTCGTGGTCGTCGGCGGGGTCACCAAGCTGATCCCGATGACCGGCATCACCGCCCCGTTCCTGTCCTACGGCGGCTCGTCCCTGCTCGCCAACTACATCCTGGTGGCCCTCCTGCTGCGCATCTCCGACGCCGCCCGCCGCCCGCAGAGCGGTTCCCGGCCCCGGCCGGTCCCGCAGGCCCCGATCGCCGAGGCCCACACGGTCATGGTGGAGCGGCCGTCGTGAACACCCCGCTGCGCCGCGTCGGCCTGGCCATGCTCGGGATGGTCATCCTGCTGCTGGCCAACGTCACCTACATCCAGATCTTCAAGGCGGACGACTACCGCAAGAACATCAACAACAAGCGGATCGCGCTGGAGGAGTACTCCCGCGAGCGGGGCAAGATCCTCGTCCGCTCCGGCAACAACCCCGAGATCCTGGCGACGGTGCAGGCCACCAACGACCGCCTGCGCTACCTGCGCCAGTACACCAACGGCCCGCTGTACGCCCCGGTCACCGGCTTCTACTCGACCCGCTACGGCGCGGGCGGGCTGGAGAAGGCCGAGGACGAGATCCTCAACGGCTCCGACGACCGGCTGTTCGTGCGCAGGCTGTCGGACCTGATCACCGGGCGCGACCCGCGCGGCGGCAACGTCGAGCTGACCATCAACCCGGCCGCGCAGACCGCCGCCTACCAGGCGATGGAGAGCAACGGGTTCAAGGGCGCGGTGGTGGCGCTGAACCCGAAGACCGGCGAGATCCTGACCATGGTCAGCACGCCGTCCTACGACCCGAACCCGCTCTCGGCGCACGACGGCGACGCCCAGGAGCAGGCCTGGAACGGCTACAACAAGGACAACCCGGCCAAGCCCATGCTGAACCGGGCGATCGCCGAGAGCTACCCGCCGGGGTCGACGTTCAAGCTGGTGGTGGCCGCCGCCGCGCTGGAGGACGGCAAGACCAAGGACGACCCGGTCACCTCGACCGACCGGATCGCGGTCGGCGGGTCGGAGCTGCGCAACTACAACCGCGGCTTCTGCGACAACAACCGGGACTCGGTGTCGATGACGACCGCGCTGGCGCTGTCGTGCAACACCGCCTTCGCCCAGCTCGCGCACGACCTCGGCGACGAGAAGTTCCTGGAGCAGGCGGAGAAGTTCGGCATCGGCGAGGACAACCTGACCGTGCCGATGCCGGTGGTGCAGTCCTGCGTCGGCCCGAAGCCGGACGAGTGCATGTCGCTGTCGGACTCGAACGCGATCTACCAGAGCGCGATCGGGCAGCGCGACGTGCGGCTGACGCCGCTGCAGAACGCCGAGATCGTCGCCACCATCGCCAACGGCGGTGAGCGGATGCGCCCGCAGCTCGTGAGGTCGATCCTGGCGCCGGACCTGTCGAAGATCTCCGACTTCGATGAGGACAGCCTCGGCGACGCCATGTCGCGCAGCTCCGCCGAGCAGCTTCGCGACATGATGGTCGAGTCCGAGGCCAAGACCGGGGGCGCGGGCAAGCGCAGCGACCTGGTGATCGCCTCCAAGACCGGTACCGCCGAGACCGGCAACGACCCGAAGAACACCCCGCCGTTCGCCTGGTACGTGGCGTTCGCCCCCGCCGACGACCCCAAGGTCGCCGTGGCCGTCGTGGTGGAGAGCAAGGACGTGGCCGCCACCGGCGGCAAGCTGTCGGCCGCCGTCGGCCGGGCGACCATCAACGCGGCGCTGGCCGGGGGGAGCTGACCATGCTCACCTCGGGCCAGTTGCTCGCCGACCGCTACCGGCTCACCCGCCGGATCGCGGTCGGCGGCATGGGCGAGGTGTGGGAGGCCGCCGACACCCGGCTGGACCGGCGGGTCGCGGTGAAGGTCCTCAAGCCGGAGCTGTCCGGTGACGGCGAGTTCCTGCACCGGTTCCGCACCGAGGCGCGCACCACGGCCTCGATCAACCACCCGGGCATCGCCGGGGTGCACGACTACGGCGAGACCGCGGCCGTCCTCGACGGCCCGGAGGACACCGCCTACCTGGTGATGGAGCTGGTCGAGGGCGACCCGCTGGCGGCGATCCTGGCCAAGGAGGGCAGGCTGGCCGCGGACCGGACGCTGGACGTCCTGGAGCAGTCGGCGCACGCGTTGCAGGCCGCCCACGAGCGCGGGTACGTCCACCGCGACGTCAAGCCGGGCAACATCCTGATCACCCCGACCGGCGTGGTGAAGCTGACCGACTTCGGCATCGCCAAGGCCGCCGACGCCGCCCCGGTGACCCGCTCCGGCATGGTCATGGGCACCGCGCACTACATCGCACCCGAGCAGGCCCTCGGGCACGAGGCGGAACCGGCGAGCGACGTCTACTCGCTGGCCGTGGTCGGCTACGAGTGCCTCACCGGGCGCAGGCCGTTCCTGTCGGAGAACGCGGTGACGGTGGCGATGATGCACATCCGCGACCTGCCGCCGCCGCTGCCGCCGGACGTGCCGCCGGGCACCCGGGCGCTGATCGAGGCGACCCTGGTCAAGGACCCGAGGCAGCGCTACGCCAACGGCGGCGAGTTCGCCGCCGCGGTGGCCGCGGTGCGCGCGGGCCGCCCGCTGCCCGCCCCGTCCGGGCTGGCGATGGCGGGCGCGCAGCAGCAGCACCACGGCGGGCCGGGGGTGGGCGCCCACCCTGGCACGCACCCCGGCATGGTCCCGGTGACCCCGCCCCCCGGTCAGCCCGGCGGCCCGTCCGGCGGCTTCGGGGCGCCTGCGCACCCGCCGAGGGAGTCGCGCACCGGCCTGTGGATCACCATCGCGGTGCTGGCGGTCGCGCTGATCGCGGCGCTGGCGTTCGGCCTGCCCGCCATCTTCCGCGGCGAGCAGGCCCCGCGCGAGGACGACGGCCGGGGCGGTGGGGTCGAGACCACCCAGCCGCCCGAGCCGACGGAGTCCGCCGAGGCCCCGGCGGAGGACACCGAGCCGGGCGGCCCCGGGCTGCCGTTGCCGACCGCGAACCCGACGACCGGCAACGGGCCGTTCGTCGACGTGGTCCGCGAGGACTACGTGGGCCGCGGCGCCGCCGACGTGGTGGTGGAGCTGGGCACGCTGCGGCTGCGGTCGACGGTGGTCACCGCGGGCCAGGGCACCACGCCGGAGGACCCGGCGAACTGCCTGGTCACCTCGCTCAGCCCGACCGGGATGGTGCGGGTCGGGACCTCGGTGCGGATCGTCTGCGACCCGCAGCGGAACGGACCGCCCTGATGGTCGACGTGCCGGGCACCACCTTGATGGGACAGGACTTGACTAGGAGCGGGACTACGCACTGATGACCACACCGCGACTGCTCTCCAACCGCTATGAGATCGGCGAGACGATCGGCTATGGCGGCATGTCCGAGGTCCACCGCGGCCGCGATGTCCGGCTCAGCCGCGAGGTCGCGGTCAAGGTCCTGCGTGCCGACCTCGCCCGCGACCCCCAGTTCCAGGAGCGGTTCCGCCGCGAGGCGCAGAACGCCGCCGCGCTGAACCACCCCGCGATCGTCGCCGTCTACGACACCGGCGAGACCCGGATCGACACGGGCCCGCTGCCCTACATCGTGATGGAGTTCGTCGACGGGCGGACCCTGCGCGACATCGTCAAGACCGAGGGACCGCTGCCCGGCCAGCGCGCCATGGAGATCATGGCCGACGTGTGCGCGGCGCTGGACTTCTCCCACCGGCACGGGATCGTGCACCGCGACGTCAAGCCGGCCAACGTGATGATCACCAAGACCGGCGCGGTCAAGGTGATGGACTTCGGCATCGCCCGCGCGGTGGCCGACGGCCAGGTCGCGGTCACCCAGACCTCGGCGGTCATCGGCACCGCCCAGTACCTGTCGCCGGAGCAGGCCCGCGGCGAGTCGGTCGACGCCCGCAGCGACGTGTACGCCACCGGCTGCGTGCTGTTCGAGCTGCTGACCGGCGAGCCCCCGTTCACCGGTGACTCCCCGGTCGCGGTGGCCTACCAGCACGTCCGCGAGGACCCGCGGTCGCCGTCGCAGGTCAACCCCCGGGTGAGCCCGCAGCTTGACGCGATCGTGCTCAAGGCGATGTCGAAGGGCGCGGCGAACCGCTACCAGTCGGCCGCGGAGATGCGCACCGACATCGTCCGGGTGCTGTCCGGGCAGCGGCCCGCCGCACCGATGGTGATGACCGACGAGGACCGCACCGCCGTGCTCGGCGCGCGCAGCCCGCAGCCGGAGATGCGCGGCCGCCACCGCCCGGAGTCGATGGCCGACGAGTACGACTACGACGACTACACCGACGAGGAGGAGGAGCGGCGGCGCAAGCAGCGCAAGACCTGGCTGATCGTGCTGGTCGGCCTGATCGTGGTCGGCCTGATCGGGTTGCTGTTCTTCCTGACCAGCGGGGACGACAAGCAGACCGGCGGGGACAACGTCCCGGTGCCGGACGTGACCGGCAAGACCGAGGCCGAGGCGTTCGCCCAGCTCAACCAGCTCGGTTTCCAGCCGGTGCGCGAGGGCGTGCCGTGCCAGCAGACCGCCGCGGGCACCCCGGGCCCGTGCGGCCCGGACCGGATCGACAAGGTCCTGGGCACCGACCCGGCCGCGGGCGCCAACCTGCGCAAGGGCGAGCGGATCACCGTCCGCATCGGCGAGTCGCCGCAGAAGGTCGCCGTCCCCGACGTCGCAGGCCAGTCGCAGCAGGAGGCGACCGCCGCCCTGCAGGCGGCCAAGCTCACCGTGTCGGCCACGGTCGACGAGGAGCAGACCAGCGACGAGGACCTCTACGGCAAGGTGCTGCGGACCAGCCCGGCGGCGGGCACGCAGGCCAGCGTGGGCAGCGAGGTCCGGCTGACGATCGGCAAGCAGCCCGCCAAGGTGGACGTGCCGAACCTGGTCGGCCAGGACTACGACACCGCGGCGGCGAACCTCAAGGCGGTCGGGCTGACCCCGCAGCGCAAGGACGTGTCCTCGGACAAGCCGGTGGGCACGGTCGTCGACCAGGCGCCGAAGACCGGCAGCGTCGCACCGGGGCTGACGATCGTGCTGAGCGTCTCCAACGGCGACAAGATCGAGGTGGACATGCCGAACCTGGTGGGCAAGTCCCGCGCCGAGGCCGAGGCCGCGCTCAAGCAGGTGGGCTGGAACGGGTCGTTCAACGTGGTCGACGAGGACACCATCGACCCGGACGAGGTCGGCAAGGTGACCGAGCAGGAGCAGCAGCCGGGCGACAAGATCGCCAAGGACGAGACGATCAACGTCCGGATCGGCAAGTCCCCGCTCGGCGGCGGTAGCGGTACCTCCACCAACCCGACCCGGTAGCCGAACGCGCGAAGAGGGCCGCTCCCCGAGGTGGGGGCGGCCCTCTTCGCGTTCCGGGTTCAGGAGGAGATGGCGGCGGTGAGCTTGCGCATCCCCTGCTCGAGCTGCGACACGGTGGCCTCGGCGACCGGGAACCCGGCCGACGCCAGCCAGTTGGCGAGCATCCGGTGGCCGCCGTCGGTCAGCACCGACTCCGGGTGGAACTGCACGCCCTCGATCGGCAGCTCCCGGTGCCGCATGGCCATCACGATGCCGGTCTCCGTCCGCCCGGTGACCTCGAACACGTCGTCCGGGATCGTCTCCGGGAGCACGGTCAGCGAGTGGTAGCGGGTGGCGGTGAACGGGTCGGGCAGCCCGGCGAGCACCCCGGCGCCGTTGTGGGTGACCAGGCTCGTCTTGCCGTGCAGCAGCTCCGGCGCCCGGTCGACCGTGGCGCCCCAGGCGACGCCGATGGCCTGGTGCCCGAGGCACACGCCGAGCAGCGGCAGCCGGGCCTCGGCGCAGCGCTCGACCACGTCGATGCTCAGCCCGGCGCGCTCCGGCGTGCTCGGCCCCGGGCTGATCAGGACCGCGTCGAACCCGCTCAGGGCGTCGGCGGCGGACAGCTCGGGGGCGTCGTTGCGCCAAACCGTGCACTCGGCACCAAGCTGGGCGAGGTACTGCACCAGGTTGTAGACGAAGCTGTCGTAGTTGTCGACGACCAGAACGCGCATGACCTCAATCTACCGGCGCCGTCCACCGCTACTGGGTGGTCACCTGGTTGAACGGCAGCTTCGGCTCCGCCCACGGGAACACCACGAACATCAGCAGCGCGACCACGCCCGCCACGAGCAGCACCGCGGTGATCGCCCGGACGGCGACCGGGCCGGGCAGGTGCCGCCAGATCCACCCGTACATCAGCTCGTCTCCTTCAACTCGGGCGGCGTCTCGCCGGGCTTGTCCGGGTTCTTGGCCCACTGCTTGACCATCACGGCGTGCACGACGAGCCGCTGGCGGTCGGAGAAGCGGGGGTGGCAGGTGGTCAGCGTCATCAGCGACGCGGTGGCGCCCGCGTTGTCGGTCACGTCGTCGCGGTTGGGCACCGGCAGGATCACCGAGCCCTGGGTGGGCGAGACGATCTCCTGGCCGACCACCCGGTCGTAGGGGGCGCCGAGCGGGCCGACGCCGGTGCACCGGGGGTCGGCGGCCCGGCTCGCCCAGCCCGCCACCTCGTCGGCCTTGGGCAGCACCCGGTAGACGAACCAGCTGAAGCGCGTCTCCACCACGATCGCGTCGCAGGAGTTCAGCAGGTCGATGTCGTTGAACGGGGCGCCCTTGCCGACCCGGTGGCCCGCGACGGCGAAGTTGCCGGGCAGGCCGGGCTCACCGCTGTCGGTGTAGTGGCCGGGGCCGACCTCGAGGGTCTTCTCGGTGGTGCCCTGCAGGATGGTGAAGGAGTAGTCGGCGCCGAAGGCGGGGACGTACATCTTGGCGATGCCGGAGCCCTCCGGACCGTCGTAGTGCTCCTGGCGCTGCTGCTCTTCCTCGGGCGTGCTCCGCTGCCACTCCTGGTCGAGGGCCGCGGTCGCGTCGCGCTGCTTGGCCGCCGAGGTGATGTCGGTGACGTAGACCTCGTAGACGACGAACAGCAGCACCACCAGGCCCGCGGTGATCAGCAGCTCACCGACCGCCCGCACGGCGGTGCGCACCGGGTCGCGCCGGTTCCCGCCGCCCGGCGGGCCGACACGGGTGTCGGAAACCGGGGGATCGCTGTGGTCCACCGTGCTCACGCGGGGCTCCTCCCTGCACGGCCTGCCCGCGGGCGGGGTCAGATCGTTGGCGACTGGTGATTCGCTGCCCTGTCCGTTTACGTTAACGTGTTGCTCCGGCGGGAGTTGCGCCTGTGCTGAACGAACCTGCCGGAACGACCTGCCAGAACGAACCGCACCCGCACCCAACGCTCCACGTCAGGCGAGGACACATGCCCAAGTCCAAGGTCCGCAAGAAGGCCGTCTACACCGCGCCCACCACCGACCGGCGCACGCCGGTCAAGGTGAAGCAGGCAGGCCCGTCGCACCCGGTGTACGTCGCGGTGATGCTGGGCGTGATGCTGATCGGGCTCGCCTGGCTGGTCGTCAACTACATCGCGGGCGAGAAGATCGGCTTCATGGCCGAGCTGGGCAACTGGAACTTCGCCATCGGCTTCGCGCTGATGATCGCGGGCCTGCTCATGACGATGCGCTGGCGCTGACGCTCCGACACCCGCTCCGCGGCACACCCCACCCGTCGTGCACCCCCGGCACGGACGGGTTGAGCCGTTCGGCCCAGCGTCGTTGAACCACACGGATGTAAGTCATCCCCATTGTGGATAACTCCTGTGGATGGCTGTGCGGCACCATGGTGCGGTGACCCCACTGCACTGGTCCCCGCGCCCCGCCGTCGTCGGTGTCGCCTGGGCATCTGCCCTGGTCGCCGCCCTGCTGGCGGTGCTGATCGACGACCCGAGGGGCACCCTGCTGCTCGCCGTGGCCGCCGTGGCGCTCGGCCTGCCCGCGCTGTTCGGCACGCTCGCGCGACCGCGGCTGGCCGCCGACCCCGAAGGGGTGACCGTCCGCGGGCTGACCGGCAGCAGGCGCTGGCGCTGGCGCGAGGTCAACGTCCGCCTGGTGCGGACGCGCAGGTTCGGCCGCGACTCCAGCCTCGTCGAGATCGACGCGGACAACGCCGAGGTGCCCGGCCTGGTGCTGCTCGGTCAGCTCGACCTGGGCGTCGAACCGCACGAGGTGGTCGACGCCCTGCTGCGCCTGCGGACCTAGCGCACGACCTGGTAGCACACCCCCGTGGTCGGCTCCGGGCAGAACACCTGCTCGTTGATCTGCGGCGTGCGGACGGCGAAGGCCACCACCAGCACCACCAGCACACCCGCGACGACGAGCGACTGCCACAGGGTGCGGCTCGCCGCGGGTGCGTAGAGCATCCCCGCGGTCAGCACCGCGCCGATGACCAGGCCGCCGAGGTGGGCCAGCAGCGAGATCTGCGGGATGGCCACGCTGAACGCCAGGTTCAGCGCGATGACCCCGACGACCTGCATCAGCGCGTGCCGGTCCTGCTTGAGCCGGATCACCGCGACCAGCAGCCCGCCGAGCAGGCCGTAGATCGCCCCGGAGGCGCCTGCGCCCTCGGTGCCCAGGGCGCTGAACAGGTACGTCCCCACCGACCCGCCGACCACCGACACCAGGTAGACGACGCCGAAGCGGACCTTGCCCAGCAGCAGCTCCAGGTCGCGCAGGAACCACAGCGCCACCATGTTGACCACCAGGTGCAGCAGGCCGAAGTGCAGGAAGCCCGCCGTCACCACCCGCCACCACTGCCCCGCCGCGATGGACGGCGCGTAGGCCGACAGCGCGTGGAACAGGTCGGAGTTCTCGTTCGACATCGGGTCGCGGGCCAGCAGCGCGGTGATGGCGTACATCACCGCGTTGAGCCCGATGAGCACGGGCACCAGCACCGGTTTCGACGCGAGCGCCGCCCCGGCGACGGTGGTGGGCCGCCGGACGGTCCGGTTGCCCTCCCGCACGCAGTCGACGCACTGGAAGCCGACCGAGGCGTCGACCAGGCACTCGGGGCAGGCCGGTCGCTCGCACCGGGTGCAGCTCAGCGCGGTCGGCCGGTCGGGGTGCCGGACGCAGGCGGGCAGGCCCGCCCGCGTCCCTGGCTGCGGTTGGTGCGGCGGGTTGCCCACTCAGCCCTCGGCGCGCTCGACGGTGATGTTCTTGATCACGACGTCGGTCAGCGGGCGGTCGCCCGGGCCGGTCGCGGTGCGCCCGATCTGGTCCACCACGGTGCGCGACTCCTGGTCGGCCACCTCGCCGAAGATGGTGTGCTTGAAGTTCAGCCAGGTCGCCGGGCCGACGGTGATGAAGAACTGCGAGCCGTTGGTGTTCGCGCCCGAGTTGGCCATGGCCAGCAGGTAGGGCTTGTTGAACTGGAGCTCCGGGTGGAACTCGTCGGCGAACTGGTAGCCGGGGCCGCCGCGGCCGGTGCCGGTCGGGTCGCCGCCCTGGAGCATGAAGCCGTCGATGACCCGGTGGAACACCGCGCCGTCGTAGAACGGACCGGACTTGGTGCCGCTCGCGTTCTCGGTCTTGTACTCCTTGGTGCCCTCGGCCAGTCCGACGAAGTTGGACACGGTCTTCGGAGCCTGGTCCGGGAACATGTTGATCCGGATGTCGCCCTCACTGGTGTGCAGGGTGACGGTTACCTTGGTCCCAACGAGGGATGCGTTGCTGTCAGCCACGACGTCATCGTGCCATCTTCGGCGAAATCCGTCTGGAACGGGCAGGATTGGGTACGTCGTGAAGGACAGTTGCGTTCGAGGACGAGATGGACGAGGTGAAGCCATGACCCGGGCCGGAGAGACGGTCGGCAAGGCCGTCGGCACCGGCTGGCGCGCGGTGCGAGAGGGCGCCGTTCGCGCCGGTCAGGTGGGTGCCGAGGCGGCACACGCCGCCGAGCAGAAGCTGGCCGCGAAGGGCCTCGCTCCGCAGCAGGTCGCCGGTGCGCTCGCGGAGAGCGCGCAGGTGGCCAGGGAGGAAGCGATGGCCTCGACCCGCAGGGCGCGCAAGCGCCTGGCCAAGACGGCGGAGCAGACCCGCAAGGACCTGGCGAAGGCCGCGAAGCAGGCCCAGAAGGACGCGGCGAAGAACAAGACGGTCAAGAGCGCCGTCGCCGCGACCGCGCCGGTGAAGAAGCAGGTCAAGCAGCTCAAGAAGGACCTCAAGCCGCAGGTAAAGCAGTACCGCGGCGAGCTGCAGGCGCAGATCAAGGCGGCCAAGGCCGCGGCTCGGGCCGCCGCCAAGGACCCGGCCAACAAGAAGAGCCGCCGCTGGCCGTGGCTGGTCCTGCTGGTCGCGCTCGGCGCCGGTGCCGCCGCGGCGCTCAAGGGCAAGCAGCAGGCCCCGGCCCAGCAGCCGGTCGTGCCCGCGAAGCCGACGCCCGCCAAGCCCGCCCCCGCCAAGCCCGCCCCGACGGCGGCGGCCCCCGTGGCCAAGCCCGCCCCGGCCGCGGCTGCGGCCCCGGCGGCTCCCGTGCCCCCCAAGGCGGCGGAGAAGCCGGTCGGCACGCCCGAGACCAACGGCCAGGGCAAGCCCACCAAGCCGATCGGTTCCGACAAGAACTAGTCCGACAAGGACCGGCGGTAGACACCACTGGCCCGCACCCCCGCGCGATCCGGGGTGTGCGGGCCAGTGGTGTTCCTACAGGCCCAGGTTCTCGATGGCGGTCTCGGCGATCCGCCTGGCCTTGATCGTCTGCTTCTGGTTCGAGTCGACCACCACCGCCGAGCCGTCCTTCGCGACGGCGTAGACGGCGTTCTCCTCACCCGAGATGGAACCGCCCTTCCAACCCGCGGGCGAACTGGCCGGGTTGGAGGTGTCGATCGGCGCCGCCTGGTCGACCAGCGCCTTCGCCACCGCGGGCTCCCCCTGGTACACCCGGATGGTGAGCTGCACGCTGCCGTCGGGGCGGTAGAAGAAGCACGCCGGGGTCGGCTTGTCCGCCGAGGTGCGCACCTTGGTGACGTGCTGCCCGTTCGCGTCGGCCACGACGGCGCTGGTCAGGTAGGGGCACGGCCCGTCGGCAACCGGTTCCGGGTCGGCGGGCGGCACCGCCTCGGCCGGGGCGGTCGGCGTCGCGGCCCGGGTCGCCGAGGTCGTCGGGGCCTCCGACGCGGGCGGCGTCGCGGAGTCGGTGGTGCACGCCGCGAGGGCGAGCAGGGGGGCGGCAAGTATCACGGCTCGTCTCATAGCGAGAGCAAGTCAACCAGATCGAGACCACCTGTGGTCCACAGCACTCTTTGAACCTCACTCACCGCAGAGGCATACACACGATCGGTGGTCTCCCGCCACCAAAGGAAGCCGAACACCTCCCTGCTGATTCGAGTGAGAGAGAGCGAAGATGGACTTGTTCGACCGGACCAAGCCCCACGTGCTCGCCCTGTTCCGGATCGTCGTCGGTTTGCTGTTCGCCGCCCACGGCGCCGCCACCCTGTTCGGCGTCCTGGGCCGGGCGGGTCGCACGCCCGAGTTCGCCGCCTGGCCCGGCTGGTGGGCGGCGGCCATCCAGCTCGTGGCCGGTGGGCTGGTCGTGCTGGGGCTGTTCACCAGGTGGGCGGCGCTGATCGCCTCGGGTTCGATGGCGTACGCCTACTTCGTCGTGCACGCCCCGGAGGGCCTGTGGCCGATGGAGAACGGCGGTGAGCCCTCGGCCATGTTCTGCTGGGCGTTCCTGCTGATCGCCTTCTTCGGCCCCGGCGCGTGGGCCGTCGACCAGTTCTTCTCCCGCTCCTCGTCGACCCGCCGGGAGGCCGTCACCGCGTGACCGACCACGGCCACCACCCGCCCGGACAATCCCTCACCCGGGCGGGTGGTTTTGGTTCGGACCCAGTCACCCGCCGTGTGGTTCCACGTGGAACCTCAGCCCAGCGCCCGCGCCAACCGCGCCAGCGCTTCGCGGACCACCTCCACCGGCGCCGCGAACGACAGCCGCACGTACCCCTCCCCGCCCGCCCCGAACGCCACCCCCGGGGTGACGGCGACCCCCGCGCTCCGCAGCGCCCACTCCGCGAACTCGACCGAGCCGCCCTTCCCGGCCCCGGAGACGTCGGCGAACGCGTAGAAGGTCCCCTCCGGCAGGGCGCAGGACACCCCGGGCAGCGCGTTGAGCCCGTCGACCACCACCCGCCGCCGCCGGTCGTAGGACTCCACCATCCCCGCGACGTACTCCCCGGGCCCGCTCAGCGCCGCGATCCCGCCGCGCTGCACGAACGACCCCGCGCAGCTCACTGTGTGCTCCTGCACCTTCACCAGCTCGGCCATGACCTCGCCCGGCCCGGCCACCCACCCCAGCCGCCACCCGGTCATCGCGTGGCTCTTGGAGAACCCGTTCACCGTCAGCGTCCGCTCGGCGCACCCCGGCAGCGCGGCCACGCTGAGGTGCCGCCGCCCGTCGAACAGCACCGCCTCGTAGATCTCGTCCGCCACGACGTAGAGGTCGTGCGCCACCGCGAACTCGGCGAGCACCCCGGCCTCCTCCGCGTCCAGCGCCCGCCCGGTCGGGTTGTTGGGCGTGTTGACCAGAACCGCCTTGGTCCGCCCCGAAACAGCGCCTTCCAACACCTCCCGCGTCAACCGGAACCCGTTGGCACCACTCAGTTCCGCCTCGACGGGGACGCCACCCACCAGCCGCGCCATCGCCTGGTAGCTGACCCAGCTCGGCGTGGGCACCACCACCTCGTCCCCCGGGTCCACCAGGGTCAGCAGCGCCGCGTACAACCCGTGCTTCGCCGACGGCGTGATCACGACGTCGCCGGGCGGAACCGCGATCCCGTTGTCCGCCAACAACTTCGCCGACACCAACTCGCGCAGCTCGGGCAGCCCGCGGCTGGCCGTGTAGTGCGTGAACCCCTCGTGCAGCGCCGCCACCGCCGCCGCCACCACGTGCTCCCCGGTGGCGAAGTCCGGCTGCCCCCCACTGACATCCACAATGGACCGCCCGGCCGCCCGCAACTCCCCCACGACGTCGAACAGCGACACCGTCGCCGACCGCCCCAGCCCCGCGACCCGCCCCGACACCCCGCGCACCACCACGGACCTCCCGAACGCCAGCGAGGTCGGCCCGCACCGCGGGCCGACCTCGTTCACGTGGAGATGAGGGGAATCGAACCCCTAACCCCTGCCTTGCAAAGGCAGTGCTCTGCCAATTGAGCTACATCCCCTCAGGCCGACACGGTACCCCGTGCCGACCGGAAGTACGTTCAGGCCTTCTTCGTGCCGTTGTTCGCGGCCGGAGCAGTGGCCTCGCGCCACAGGTCGGCCTCAGCCTTCGCCGCACTCTTGCGACGAACGACAAAGAGCACACCACCCGCAACCGCAGCAAGCGCGAGGAGCTTCTTCACGTCCGATGCCTCCTTAAGGCACTACACAACACCAACACAACACCAACGCCCCAGAAACCCCCGAGACGCCCCCCACATCCTGCCACACCCCCCACCCCCACGAAGAGGGAGCGCCCAGAAGCCAACAACCAGCCAGAGAAGCGAACCAGAGGAGAAGGAGAACGGGAGGAACGGGCGGGAGGACCGAGCGAACGAAGAGAGCAGCCACAAGCAAGCAGAGGGAGGGAGCGGAAGGTGCGCGGGAGGGAAGGAGCAAGCGGGAGCGAGCAAGCGAAGGAGGGAGGGGGGAGGGAGGGAGGACACGCAGCAAGAGAGGAGAAGCAGACAGCAAGGAGGAGAACAGAAGGCAGAGGAGAGGAAGAAGGCCGCAAGGCGAGGCCGCAAGGCGAGGCCGCAAGGCGAGGCCGCAAGGCGAGGCCGCAAGGCGAGGCCGCAAGGCGAGGCCGCAAGGCGAGGCCGCAAGGCGAGGCCGCAAGGCGAGGCCGCAAGGCGAGGCCGCAAGGCGAGGCCGCAAGGCGAGGCCGCAAGGCGAGCGAAGCTCCCTCAAGCCCCAAACGGCGGCAAAGCCGCCAACCACGCTGGTTCAGCAACCAACCGCACCGTGGGGGTCTGGGGGGTCGCCCCCCAGAACGACAACGGACGACCCGGCTCGCGCTTTCCGCGAGCATGGGTCGCCCGAGTCCGTCCGTGGGCCTAGGAGGACTTGAACCTCCGACCTCTTCGTTATCAGCGAAGCGCTCTAACCGCCTGAGCTATAGGCCCCTGTGGGAACGCAGGAAGATTACCGCATCCTCCTGCGCGACCCCAAATCGGTATCCCCTACTCGCGCTCGGCGAGGGTGACCTCGAGCCCGCCGGCCAGGTCGGCGGACACGTTGTAGACGAACGCGCCGACCGTCGCCAGGGCGCTGAACAGCACGATGTTGATGGCGCCGATGATCGCGGCGATGCCGAAGACGCGTCCGGCGCTGATCAGCGGGTCGCCGCTGGAGCCCTCGGAGGCGTTGAGGAGTTCGCTGGAGATGCCGTTGACCTTGTCCCAGACGCCCATGCCGTCGAGGACGGCGTAGAGGACGCCGACGGCGACGAGCCAGACGAAGAACAGGGAGACGCCCAGGACCAGGGAGAGCTTGAGCACCGACCACGGGTCGAAGCGCTTGACCTGGAGGTTGGCCCGGCGGGGGCCGCGGCCGGGCCTGCGCAGGGCGCTGGGGGGTGTGCTGGAGGCGCCGGTGGCGGTGGGGGTGCCGCCGATGGCCGGGGGGGCCGCGGAGCGGTCGTCGTCGGTGCTGGTGCCGAAGAGCCTGCCCGCCGCGGTGCCGGTGACGACGGGGCGCGGGACGTTGATCGTGGGTTCGGAGTCGGCGCCGTAGGAGTCGGGGCTGTGGGGATCGGCGCTGTACGGGGCGGAGCCGTGGGCGGCGGGGGTGTTGCCGTTGCCGACCGGGGGCAGGGCCTGGGTGGCGTCGCCCCTGGCTTCGGCTTGGGCGTCGGCGGTGACCCTGGCCCACGGTGGTGGGGTGTGGTTGTCGACGCCGGGTTCGCCCGCGGGTTTCGGTGTCTGCACGGTGGTGTCCGCGTCCGCGGGCTGGGGGTCACCCGCCGGGGCGGCCGCGGCGGGCGCGGTGGCGCCCGCCGCGGTGGCGTCGGTGATGATCGACGTCCGCTCCGATTCGGCTGCGGTGGTGTCCGGCTTCTCGGCTGGTGTCACGAGCGGGTTCCCTACTGCCTTCGTCTGCGGGTCTTACTCGGCGGTCGGTTCGTCGGTGGAGCCGGTCTCCTCGACCGACGCGTGCTCGGCCGCGACGACCTCGGCGGGCGTCCCGGTGGCCGGGGTCGGTTCCCCGGCCTCGATGGCGTCGGCGACGGCCTCCACCGTCTCGACGGCCGCCGCGGTCTCCTCGGCGCTGCGGGCGATGGCCACCAGGGTGGTCCCTTCGCCCAGGTTCATCAACCGGACGCCCTTGGTCTGCCTGCCCGCCTTGCGCACTTCCGCCGCGGTCGTCCGGATCACCCCGCCGGAGGAGGTGATCGCGTACAGCTCGTCCTCCAGCTCGACGATGACCGCGCCGACCAGCCTGCCGCGCCTGCTGTCGTGCTGGATGGTGAGCACGCCCTTGCCGCCGCGGCCCTGCACGGAGTAGTCCTCCATGGGGGTGCGCTTGGCGTACCCGCCGTCGGTGGCGACCAGGACGAACGTGTCGTCCTTGACCACGCCGAGGGCGAGCAGTTCGTCGCCTGCGTTGAAGCGCATGCCCTGCACGCCGGAGGTGGCCCGGCCCATCGGGCGCAGCGCCTCGTCGCTGGCGTGGAAGCGGATGGACTGCCCACCGGCGGAGACCAGCAGCAGGTCGTCGTCGGCCGAGCACAGCACGGCGCCGACCAGTTCGTCGTCCTCGCGCAGGTTGATGCCGATCAGGCCGCCCGCGCGGTTGCTGTCGAAGTCCGACAGCTTGGACTTCTTGACCAGGCCGTCGCGGGTGGCGAGCACCAGGTAGGGCGAGACGGTGTAGTCCTTGATCTGGATGACCTGGGCGATCTGCTCGTCGGGCTGGAAGGCGAGCAGGTTGGCCACGTGCTGCCCGCGCGCGGCCCGGTTGGCCTCGGGCAGCTCGTAGGCCTTGGCCCGGTAGACCCGGCCCTTGTTGGTGAAGAACAGGATCCAGTCGTGGGTGGAGCACACGAAGAAGTGCGCCACGATGTCGTCCTGCTTGAGCGCCGCGCCCTGCACGCCCTTGCCGCCGCGCTTCTGCGCCCGGTACAGGTCGGTCTTGGTGCGCTTGGCGTAGCCGGTGCGGGTGATGGTGACGACCACGTCCTCGACGGCGATCAGGTCCTCGATGGAGACCTCGCCGTCGAACGGGATGATCTTGGTGCGCCGGTCGTCGCCGTACTTCTCGGCGATCTCCTTGAGCTCGTCGCGGACGATCTCGCGCTGCCGCTGCTCGCTGGCCAGGATTTCGTTCAACTCGCCGATGTAGCGCTCGATCTCGCCCAGCTCGTCGATGATGCGCTGGCGCTCCAGGGCGGCCAGGCGGCGGAGCTGGAGTTCCAGGATCGCGGTCGCCTGGATCTCGTCGACCGAGAGCAGCGCCATCAGGCCGCTGCGCGCCTCGTCTGCCGAGGGCGAGCGGCGGATGAGCGCGATGACCTCGTCGAGGGCGTCGAGGGCCTTGGCGTAGCCGCGCAGGATGTGCGCGCGCTCCTCGGCCTTGCGCAGCCGGTAGCGGGTGCGCCGGACGATGACCTCGAGCTGGTGGTTGACGTAGTGCCGGATGATCTGGTCCAGCCGCAGCGTGCGCGGCACCTGGTCGACCAGGGCCAGCATGTTGACGCCGAAGTTGTGCTGGAGCTGGGTGTGCTTGAACAGGTTGTTCAGCACGACCTTGGCCACCGCGTCGCGCTTGAGCCCGATCACGATGCGCATCCCGATGCGCCGGTTGGACTCGTCGGCCACGTCGGAGATGCCGGTGATCTTGCCGTCGCGCACGAGCTGCGCGATGTTCTCGATCAGGTTGTCCGGGTTGACCTGGAACGGCAGCTCGGTGACCACGAGGATGGTGCGCCCCTTGGCGTCCTCCTCGACCTCGACCACCGAGCGCATCCGCACCGAGCCGCGGCCGGTCCGGTAGGCGTCCTCGATGCCGCCGGTGCCCAGGATCAGGCCCCTGGTCGGGAAGTCCGGGCCCTTGATCCGGGTGAGCAGCGCGGCGAGGAGCTGGTCGTCGTCGGCGTCGGGGTTGTCCAGCGCCCAGACCACGCCGTCGGCGACCTCGCGCAGGTTGTGCGGCGGCAGGTTCGTCGCCATCCCGACCGCGATCCCGGAACCGCCGTTGACCAGCAGGTTCGGGATGCGCGACGGCAGGACCAGCGGTTCCTCGGTCTTGCCGTCGTAGTTCGGCGCGAAGTCGACGGTGTCCTCGCCGATGTCGCGCAGCATCTCCATGGCCAGCGGCATCAGCCGGGCCTCGGTGTTGTGGCTGATGAACCCGTCGGTGACGAACGCGTGGTCCTCGGTGTCGACCCGCAGGCTGAACACCGGCTGCACCCCGGCGTCGGCGACGGCGGTGACCTCGGCGTAGTGGAACCGGCCGTCGACCAGCGGTTCGGCGGCGGCCCGCACCTCCGGGTCGTCGATGCCCGCCAGCGGGTCGGCCGCCTCCACCGGGGCCTCGGCCAGCGCGTGCACCAGCTCGTCGTGCGCGACCGAGCGCAGCCCGACCCTGGCGGCGAGCAGGCTCACGTCGTGGTGGCCGACGACGTGCAGCGCGGGCACGCCCTCGCTGGTGCTCAGCCGCGACAGCACGCCGAACTCCAGCAGCATCCGCTGCACGTCCGACACCAGGCCCGCGCTCGGGGCGGAGTAGGTGAGCCGGATGGTGCCGTCGTCGGTGAAGACGGTCCCGCCCGCGGTGAGCAGCAGGCGCAGGAACACCCGCTTGAGCACCGGGCCGCCGCGCCAGACGTGCTCGGGGGCGCGGTCGGCGTCGGTGGGGTGCTTGATGAACCGGGCCGCGGCACCGAGGGCGTTGGCCTGCGCGCGCGCGGTCGGCTGGTCGACGTCGTCGATCGGCACCCGCTGCACGGCGACCCGGTCACCCGGCTCGATCTCCTCCAGCAGCTTCCACAGCAGCGTCGGCACGCCCTCGACCGACACCAGCGCCAGCACCGGGTGGTTGCGGGTGCCGGTCAGCTCGAAGCCCTCGGCGGTGCGCAGGGTCAGCGTGGGGTGCTCACCGGAGTGGAACAGCGCGTCCGCGCGGACCGGGTCGCCGTTGCGGTCGAGGACCTTGAGGTCGACCTCGTTGTCGGAGTTCGGCACCGCGTCGGGCACCAGGTCGCCGATCCGCGGGGTGGACCCGTCGGCCAGCTTGACCCGGGTGTCGGCCACCACGCAGTAGCGCATGGCGGCGGCGGGGTCGTTGCCCGGGGAGCCGAAGTTGCCCTGGCCGTCCACCAGCGGGTAGCGCATCGACCACGGCTGGGCCAGGCGGACCAGGGTGTCGTAGATCGAGGTGTCGCCGTGCGGGTGGTAGTTGCCCATCACGTCGCCGACGACGCGGGAGCACTTCACGTAGCTGCGGTCGGGGCGCAGACCGGTGTCGAACATCGAGTACAGCACCCGCCGGTGCACCGGCTTGAGGCCGTCGCGCACGTCGGGCAGCGCCCGGCTCACGATGACGCTCATGGCGTAGTCGATGTAGGAGCTCTGCATCTCCTGCTGGATGTCGACTGGCTCGATGCGATCGCCAGGCGGCGGCAGGGTTTCGGTCACGACCGGATGTTCCTTTCAGACAGCAGTTGCGCAGTGCCTGTTCCGCCGCAGCGAGGACAGACGTTTCCGCGAACCTTGCCCGTGCCGTTGCAGACCAGGCAGTTGAGTTCCAATGGGGGAAGAGGATCAGACGTCAAGGAACCGCACGTCCTTGGCGTTGCGCGTGATGAACGACCGGCGGGCTTCGACGTCCTCGCCCATGAGCACGCTGAACAGCTCGTCGGCCTGGGCGGCGTCATCGAGGGTGACCTGGCGCAGCAGCCGGTTGGCCGGGTCCATGGTGGTCTCCCACAGCTCCTCGGCGTTCATCTCGCCGAGGCCCTTGTAGCGCTGGATGCCGTCTTCCTTGTTGATCTTCTTGCCGGAGCCCAGGCCTGCCTGGAGGATCCCGTCCCGCTCGCGGTCGGTGTAGGCGTACTCCGGGTCGGTCCGCTGCCACTTGATCTTGTACAGCGGCGGCTGGGCCAGGTACACGTGCCCGTGTTCGATGAGCCCGCGCATGAACCGGAACAGCAGCGTCAGCAGCAGCGTGGTGATGTGCTTGCCGTCGACGTCGGCGTCGGCCATCAGCACGATCTTGTGGTAGCGCAGCTTGGCGACGTCGAAGTCCTCCTGGATGCCGGTGCCCAGGGCGGTGATGAGGCTCTGCACCTCGGTGTTCTTGAGCACCCGGTCCAGCCGGGCCTTCTCCACGTTGATGATCTTGCCCCGGATCGGCAGGATCGCCTGGTACAGCGAGTCCCGCCCCTCCTTGGCCGAGCCGCCCGCCGAGTCGCCCTCGACGATGTAGAGCTCGCACTCCTCCGGGTTGGTGGAGCGGCAGTCCTTGAGCTTGCCGGGCAGACCGCCGATGTCCAGCGCGCCCTTGCGGCGCACCAGCTCGCGGGCCTTGCGCGCGGCGATCCGCGCCTGCGACGACGACACCGCCTTGCTGACGATCGTCTTCGCGTCGGCCGGGTTGCGCTCGAACCAGTCGGCCAGCCACTCGTTGCAGGTCTGCTGCACGAACGTCTTGACCTCGGTGTTGCCCAGCTTCTGCTTGGTCTGGCCCTCGAACTGCGGCTCGGCCAGCTTCACCGACACGATCGCGGCCAGGCCCTCGCGCACGTCGTCGCCGCTGAGGTTGGTGTCCTTCTCCTTGAGCAGCTTCTTCTCGCGCGCGTACACGTTGACCACCCGGGTCAGCGCGGCGCGGAAGCCCTCCTCGTGGGTGCCGCCCTCGGGGGTGTTGATGATGTTGGCGTAGGTGTAGACCGACTCGCTGTAGCCGGTGTTCCACTGCATCGCCACCTCGACCTGGACGTGGCGCTCCTTGTCCTCGGCCTCGAACGCGATGACGGTCTTGTGGATGGCCTCGCGGCTGTGGTTGATGTGCTTGACGAAGTCCTCGAGCCCACCCGGGTAGTGGTAGACGCGCTCCTTGATCTTCGCGGGCACCCCGTCGGCGTCGGCCTCCGCCTCGGCGTCGGCGACCCGCTCGTCGCGCAGCACGATGGTCAGGCCCTTGTTGAGGAACGCGGTCTCCTGGAGGCGGCGCGCGACCGTCTCGGTGTTGTACTCGGTGGTCTCGAAGATGGTGTCGTCGGCCCAGAAGGTGATCGTGGTGCCGGTCTCGGCGGTCTCCTCGCCCCTGGCGACCGGGCTGACCGGCTTGGAGTCGCGGTAGGTCTGCGTCCAGACGTACCCGTCGCGCTTGATCTCCGCTTCCAGTCGGGTCGACAGCGCGTTCACCACCGAGATGCCGACGCCGTGCAGACCACCGGAGACCGCGTAGCTCTCACCGTCGAACTTGCCGCCCGCGTGCAGGACGGTCATGACGACCTCCAGCGCGGACCGCTTCTCCTCCGGGTGCTCGTCGACCGGGATGCCGCGGCCGTCGTCGACCACCCGGACGCCGCCGTCGGCGAGCAGGGTGACCTCGACCCTGGTGGCGTGCCCCGCCATCGCCTCGTCGACGGAGTTGTCCACGATCTCCCAGATCAGGTGGTGCAGTCCGCGCTCGCCGGTGGAACCGATGTACATGCCGGGGCGCAGCCGGACCGCCTCAAGCCCCTTGAGCACGCCGATGGAACCGGCGCCGTACGAGTTCTCCTGCTTGTCTGCTGCCACGTGCCCGGTGTCTCCTCGTGCGTCGGATCGACTGCGACGGCGGTGCGTGCTCCCGCCTGTCCGGCCGGGGCCCGTCACACCTCTCCCGACATAGTACCGGTGCGGTCCCACAGAACGGGGCCAAGGACACCCCTGGTTTGCTCACAGAGCGATCGGACGGAACGGGCGCGTGTCCGGCCGCCGGTAGGGCAGGTTCGGGGCGCGAGGTTCAGCCGTAGGTGTCCCGGGGTCCGCGCCCCGAGACGTGCCGGGTGCCGAACCGCCAACTCGGCGCGGACGGGCCCTGCACCTTGAGCCTGCGCACCACGTTCGGGCCGACCCCGGCGGCGATCTTGACCAGCAGTTGGCGCTGCAACAGCCGCAACTGGGTGGCCCAGGCCGTCGACTCGGCCTGCACGGTCAGCTCGCCGTCCCGCAGCGTGATCGGCTTGGCGTGCTCGGCGACCTCGGAGCCGACCAACTGCGTCCACCGGCCGAAGACCTGCCCACCGGCGAGATTCTCGTGCCAGTTCCGCTCGGCCGCGACCCGGGACGCGAGCCTGCCCAGCGGCTGCGGGTCGCGGTCGTCGGCCCCCGCGCCGGACCACCGGCGCCGGGCGCGCGAGCCCCCGCCCGCTGTTCCACGTGGAACAGTCCGCCGCTGGGGCTTGGCCCGGGCGACCTGCCGTGCGGCCTCCAGGGCGGCTCTGGCAAGATCTGGTCCCCTGAGCACGGCGCCGCCCTCCGCGGCCCCGGAGCCACTACTCTCCGCAGTCGGACTCCCGTCGCCCACGGGCGTGCCTGTGGATGAATTGCCGAGTTTTCCACCGGGGGGTGTGGATTGATCGGCGCCCGACGGTCGGTCTGATACTCCAGATGGTGGGCGGTGGACCGAGTTGTCCACACTATCCACAGGTTTATCCCCAGATGTGCGTCGAGGGACGTCACGTTCTGTCACCGGCTGCGACGGGGTCAGCGCACCCCCGAAGAGGTCGTCCTCAGTCACGTTCCACCGTCCCGTCCACCACCGTGTACCGCGCCCCGGTCAGCTCCCTGGGCACGTCCTCCGCCACCGCGGCGGTCACCAGGACCTGCTCGGCCCCCACGGCCACCTCGGCGAGCCGCTGCCGCCTGCGCCGGTCCAGCTCGGCGAACACATCGTCGAGCACCAGCACCGGTTCGCTGCCGTCGGCGCGCAGCAGCTCGTACGAAGCCAACCGCAGCGCCAGCGCGAACGACCACGACTCGCCGTGGCTGGCGTAGCCCTTCGCGGGCGACTCCCCCAGCACCAGGTCCAGCTCGTCGCGGTGCGGCCCGACCAGGCTCACCCCGCGCTCCAGCTCGTTGTCCCGCCGCCGCACCATCTCCGCCAGCAGCACCTCGGCGACCACCTCGGGATCGGCGCGCTCCCCGTCCGGCCTGCCGTACCCGGCGGGCAGCGCGTCCTCGATCTTCGAGCGGTAGGCGATGTGCGCCGGGCGCGACTCCGGGGCCACCCCCGCGTACGCGGCGGCCACCCGCGGCCCCAGGTCCGCCACCAGGTCCAGCCGGGCCGAGAGCAGCGCGGCCCCGTGCGCGGCCAGGTGCCCGCTCCACACGTCCAGGGTGACCAGCGCGTCCGGGTCGCTGCGCCGGGCCCGCCGGTTCGCGGCGGCGCTCTTGAGCAGCGCGTTGCGCTGGCGCAGCACCCGGTCGTAGTCCGAGCGCACCCCCGCGTACCGGGGCGCCCGCAGCACCAGCAGGTCGTCCAGGAACCGGCGGCGCTCCCCCGGGTCGCCCCGGACGAGCGCCAAGTCCTCCGGCGCGAACAGCACCGTGCGCAGGATGCCCAGCACGTCGCGCGGGCGCGGGACCGGGCCGCGGTTGACCCTGGCCCGGTTCGCCTTGCCCGGGGTGATCTCCAGCTCGACGGTCAACTCCCGGCCGTCGTTGACCACCGCGGTCCGGATGATCGCCCGGGACGCGCCGATGCGGACCAGCGGCGCGTCCGAGGCGACCCGGTGCGAGCCGAGCGTGGCGACGTACCCGATCGCCTCCACCAGGTTCGTCTTGCCCTGGCCGTTGCGCCCGACCAGCACCGACGGCCCCGGCTCCAGCTCCAGGTCGGCCTGCTCCCAGGAGCGGAAGTCGGCGACCTGCAAGTGCCGGACGTGCACTACTTGGTTTCGCCGGACCCGGAGGTCGGACCCGCCTTGTGCACCGCGTGCCCGCCGAACTGGTTGCGCAGCGCCGACACGGCCTTCATGGCGGGCGAGTCGGCCTGCCGCGAGGCGAACCGGGCGAACAGCGCCGCGGAGATGACCGGCGCGGGCACCGAGTGGTTGATCGCCTCCTCGACGGTCCACCTGCCCTCGCCGGAGTCCTCGACGTACCCGGTCAGCTCGGACAGGCCCGGGTCCTCGTCGAGCGCCTTGACCAGCAGGTCGAGCAGCCACGACCGGACCACGGTGCCGCGGGTCCACGCCTTGAGCACGGCCGGGACGTCGGTGACCTCGTCGGCGGCGTCGAGCAGCTCGTAGCCCTCGGCGTAGGCCTGCATCAGGCCATACTCGATGCCGTTGTGCACCATCTTCGCGTAGTGCCCGGCGCCGACCTTGCCCGCGTGCGCGAAGCCCTCGTCGCGCGGGCCCTCCGGGCGCAGCGCGTCGAAGATCGGCATCGCCCGCTCGACCAGCTCGGCGTCGCCGCCGACCATCAGGCCGTAGCCGTTCTCCTTGCCCCACACCCCGCCGGACACACCGCAGTCGAGGTAGCCGACACCCTTGGTGGCCAGCAGGTCCGCGTTGCCCCGGTCGTCGGTGTAGCGGGAGTTGCCGCCGTCGATGACCAGGTCGCCCTCGCTGAGCAGGTCGCCGAGGTCGGCGACGGTCGCCCTGGTCGGCTCACCCGAGGGCACCATGACCCACACGACCCGCGGCGCATCGAGCTTGCCGACCAGGTCGGCCAGCGACTCCGAGTCGCTCACGTCCGGGTTGCGGTCGTAACCGACCACGTCGTGGCCCGCTGCGCGCAACCGCTCGCGCATGTTGAAGCCCATCTTGCCCAGGCCGACGAGTCCGAGCTGCACGATTGAGTTCCTCTCCGTCAAGGGGGTGCCGGGGATCAGCCCGGCAAGCGCACCGGCATCAACAGGTAGAGATAGCCGGGGGTGACCTCGCCGTCGGCGTTGACGGGCTTGATCAGCGCGGGTCGGTTCGGAGTGGTGAACGACAGCTCGGCGCGGTCGGCGTGCAGTGCGGCCAACCCGTCCTGGAGGTAGCCGGGGTTGAACGCGATCATCACCGGCTCGCCGGTGAACTCCACCGGCAGTTCCTCCTCGGCGCTCCCCTCGTCGTCGCCACCCGCGGACAACCGGAGCACGCCGTCGGCGAACTCCAGCCGCACCTGGGTACCACGGTCGGCGACCAGCGACACGCGTTTGATCGCCTCGACCAGCGGTGCGACCCCGATGATCGCGCTGGAGGTCTGCTCCGACGGCAGCAGTTGCCGGTAGCGCGGGAACTCCGCGTCGAGCAGGCGGCTGGTGGTGCGGCGGCCGGAGCCGGACAGGCCCAGCAGCCCGTCGGTCGGCGACAGCGCCAGCTCCACCGAGCGCCCGGCGCTGCCCAGCGCCTTGGCCGCGTCGGCGAGCGTGCGGGCGGGCACCAGCACCGCGGCGTCCTCGACGTCACCGGAGGGCTTCCACTCGAACTCGCGCATGGCCAGCCGGAAGCGGTCGGTGGCGACCAGGGTCAGCTTCTCCCCGGTGATCTCCACCCGGACCCCGGTCAGCATCGGCAGGGTGTCGTCCTTGCCCGCCGCCACCGCGACCTGGCTGACGGCCTGGCCGAAGACCTCACCGGCCAGCTCACCGGCGTGCTGCGGCATCGCGGGAAGCTGCGGGTAGTCCTCGACCGGCATGGTCGGCAGGCTGAACTTGGCGCTGCCGCACGCGATCGCCACCCGGGAACCGTCGACGGAGATCTCCACCGGCTGCGCGGGCAGCGACTTGGTGATGTCGGCGAGCAGCCTGCCGGAGACCAGGGTCCGACCGCCGTCGGCGACCGTGGCCGGAACGCCGACCGTCGCCGAGACCTCGTAGTCGAACCCGGAGACGGTGAGCCCCTCGGAGCCGTCGGTGGACCCGGCGTCCAGCAGGACCCCACCCAGCACCGGAACCGGGGGCCGGGAGGGGAGGCTGCGGGCGACCCAGGCGACGGCGTCGGCGAGGCCGTCGCGCTCGACGCGGATCTTCATGGGAGTCCTTTCCAGGCCCGACGACCCGCACCGCGCACCGTGTCGTGCGAGCCGGGTCCGTCGAGCTGTCCACGCTGTAGGGCCCAACCGTAGAGCGTGGCCCGCCCCGCCGTCATCCCGGGCGGTCGGTGCCCGCACCGCTCCGAGCGGCGCTTGTCCCCAGATCCACAGCTCCCCTATTTCTTTTCTTTTCTTCTTCTGGAGAAGAGAAAAAGACAGCAGTACCAGTAGGTCCTGTGGATTGTGTGGACAACCCCTGTATCAGCAGGTCGGACCACCCCCGACCCTGTGGAGAACCCCTGTGCGCAACTCGTTGACAACTCGGGCCCTCCGTGGATGAGTTATCCACAGGCTCGATCCATCCACAGGCG